>NZ_DATNJW010000334.1:0-7506 GCF_035603715.1 Mycobacterium sp.
AGGCCGCCAATACGGTGCTCAGCCGGATCGCCGGTACACCGGCCGCGGCAATCAACCAGGCTTTCACCGGGCAGTGCATCAGCATCGGTCGCTCGTATGCCACCGTCCAGCTCGCCCGTCTCGACGACACCCCGTTGAACCTGTTCATCGGCGGCCGGTTCGCCGCGTCGATCAAGGAATTGATCTGCAAAGGAACGGTCTGGGGCATTCGCCATGAGGGCGCCAGGCCCGGCTTCTACCGCTGGCTCAAAGGCGGCAAGCGGGCGCAGCGGCTTGCCTTCGAGGCGGTCACGGTGCCATGACCGCCTCCGACGACCACGCCGAACGGTTCGTGCTGCTGCGACCGCTGCTGTTCACCATCGCCTACGAAATCCTCGGCTCGACAACCGAGTCCGACGATGTCCTGCAGGACAGCTACCTGCGGTGGGCCGAAGTGGACCTGTCGTCCGTGCATGACACCAAGTCGTATCTGGCCCGGTTGGTCACGCGCCAGGCGCTCAACGCGCTGCGCGCGCGTGTCCGCCGCCGGGAGGACTACGTCGGACCGTGGCTGCCCGAGCCACTACTGCTGGACGAGCAGGACCCATCGGCCGATGTCCTTCTGGCCGAATCGGTTTCAATGGCGATGCTGGTGCTGTTGGAGACGCTGGGCCCCGACGAGCGCGCGGTGTTCGTGCTGCGCGAGGTGTTCGGTTTCGACTACGACGAAATCGCTTCCGCGGTAGGCAAATCGTCGACGGCGGTCCGGCAGGTCGCGCATCGGGCCCGCGAACACGTCCAGGCCCGACGCAAGCGCTTCGCCCCGGTCGACGCGGAGCAGAACGTGCGGATCGCCACGGAGTTCATGGCCGCGGCGGCCGGCGGGGATGTGCAGGCGGTGATGTCGATGTTGGCCCCGGACGTGGTGTGGACGGCCGACAGCGGCGGCAAGGCCAGCGCGGCCCGTCGTCCGGTGGTCGGGGCCGACAAGGTCGCGAGAGCGGTCGTCGGGCTGATCGGCCGCGGATTGCAGTTGCCCGATGTGCGCGCCGAGATGGTCATCTGTAACGCCGCGCCGGCGGTGCTGCTCTACGCGGGCGACCAGTTGGAGGGCGTTTTCACCGTGGAGATCGTCGACGGCAAGATCAGCAACTTCTACGCGATGCGCAATCCCGACAAGCTAGCGGCCGTCACCACCGCACGCAAAATCAGCCGCGGCTGAGATTTCTGCAAAGCTAGGGGCGTGCGAACCGACCGGCTTGGCGATCTCGGCAGCCCCCATGAGGTGCTGCGGGCCGTCGGCGACGCCACGAACCGGCTGGACCTGCCGCCACCGGCCGCACTGACCGGCGAGTGGTTCGGCGCCTCGGCCGTGATCGCCCCGAGCCTGTCGGTGCAGCCCGTCGACGCAGCCGATGCATTCGACGTGCGACCGGGGTCGCACAGCACGACGGTCGGCGGCGGCTGGATCGGCTACCTCTCTTACCCCGATCCGGGCGCCGACGGCCGGCCCGGCCGGATACCGGAGGCCGCGGGCGGCTGGACGGACTGCGTGCTGCGCTGCGACCGCGATCGGCAGTGGTGGTTCGAAAGCCTGTCCGGCGCCCCGATACCCGACTGGCTGGCCGAAGCGCTCACGACACCCGCACCCGCGCGGGCCTACCGGATCGACTGGGACGACGCCGATCGTCAGGCACATCGCGACGGCGTACTGGCCTGCCTGGAAGCGATCCGCGCCGGGGAGGTCTACCAGGCATGCGTATGCACACAATTCGCCGGCACGATCGCCGGCGAGCCGTTGGACTTCTTCATCGACGGCGTCGCCCGCACCGCACCCGCGCGGGCGGCCTACATCGCCGGACCTTGGGGAGCGGTGGCATCGCTGTCGCCGGAGCTGTTCTTGTGTCGCCGTGGCGATCTGGTCACCTCGAGCCCGATCAAAGGCACGCTGCCGCTCTACGCTCCCCCGTCCGCGCTGCGCGAATCCAGCAAGGATGTCGCCGAGAACGTCATGATCGTTGACCTGGTGCGCAACGACCTAAGCCGGGTCGCGGTCACCGGATCGGTCACGGTACCCGAGTTGCTCGTGGTGCGGCCCGCGCCGGGGGTGTGGCACCTGGTGTCAACAGTGTCCGCGCAGGTTCCCGTCGAGCTGCCCACGGCGACGTTGCTCGATGCCACCTTCCCCCCGGCCTCGATCACCGGTACGCCCAAAATCCGGGCGCGCCAACTGATTTCACTGTGGGAGCGGTCGCGCCGTGGAGTCTATTGCGGCACAGTCGGTTTGGCGTCACCGGTAGCGGGCTGCGAGCTGAACGTGGCGATCCGCACGGTGGAATTCGACGCGCTGGGCAACGCGGTGCTGGGGTCCGGCGGCGGGATCACCGCCGATTCCGATGTCGACGCCGAATGGGAGGAATGCCTGCACAAGGCGGCGCCGATCCTCGGAGTGGGCGTCACATCAGCCGCGCGATCGCAGCACCGCGTCGTAGAGCTCACGCCGTGACGCCGCTCCCGGTGTAGCCGCAATCACTTGCGCGCAGGCGTCTTTGACGCCCATCCCGTCGTCTACCAGTGCACTTGCCTGCGCGACCAACGTCGGCAGATCGGCACGCACCACCGCACCGGCCAACACGACGGTGATCTCACCCAGCACGCCGTCGGCGGCCCACGCGGCCAACTCGGCCAGCGATCCGCGCACCACTTCCTCGTGCACCTTGGTCAACTCGCGGCATACCGCGGCCCGGCGATCCCCGCCAAGCTGATCGACCGCGTCACCCAAGCAGGCAGCCAGCCGGCGCGGCGACTCGAAGAACACGGTCGTGCGCCTCTCCTCGGCCAACGATGCCAGCCAACTCTTGCGCGCCGCCTGCTTGCGCGGCGCGAACCCCTCGAAGCAGAACTTCTCCGACGACAACCCCGACACCGCCAGCGCGGTCGTCCCCGCCGACGGGCCGGGCAGGCACTGCACCGGCAGACCCGCCTCCACACACGCCGCCACCAGTCGGTGGCCCGGATCGTTGATCAGCGGCATTCCGGCGTCGCTGACCACCAGCACGGTGGCGCCCGCGCTGATCGCCTCGACCAGCTCGGGCACCCGCGACGCTTCGACGTGATCAAAAAAGCTGACGATGTTGCCGCCGATCCGAACATCGAGCGCCTTCGCCAGCGTCCGCACCCGGCGGGTGTCCTCAGCGGCCACCACGTCGGCCGACGCCAGGGCGGCGATCAGCCGCGGTGAGGCATCGGACGGCTGGCCCAACGGCGTCGCGCCCAGCAACAGTCGGCCTTCGGTCATGGGGCACAGCCTACGATCGGTCGGCCGACCGCCAATGGATCAGACCGGTTGGTTGAGTTCCTGTAACCGGGCGACGGCCACGTCGCGTTGACCCTCGTCGAACGCTTCGAGACGGGTGACACGCTCACCACGGAGAAGGATGAGCACGACAAATGGAATCTCGGTCGCGGCGCCATCGGTCGACGTGCCCTTCAGTGCCATCCGACCCACGATGCCTATGGCACAACGCGCCAAGATCTCGGAGAGCTCAACCCGCAAGTCGTCGATCGTGCCATCGACCGCATGCCCCTGCTGTCGGTGATTGACGTACTCAGTACCAACGAAATGTGTTGCGACCGCGTCCCAGTCATGACGGTTGATCGTCGCGTTGATCCGGTCCACCACTTCGAGGAGCTCCGGATAAGCAACCTCCCCCGATGCAACCCATCGAGCCGTGAGTTCAGCGAATGCGTCGTTGATGTTGTCGGGATCGAAGATCACGGTCTCCTGCATCAAGTCGTTGTCGCCGAGCTCCATGACGTGCAGGAGCTCAGCGGCGATCGGTCGATCGGCATCCTCGATGTCGCGATAGCGCGCGCGGGTCAGCGAGAGGCGAGCCCCCCTGATGGCGATGGGCTCAACCTCCATCCGCCAGCTGCGCGGTGCCGCCTCGAACATGGCGTCAAGGGCCTTCCGCCGTCCTGGACCCTCGACTATGTCGCGCAAGCCCTTTCGCCGGTCCTCATAACGACTTTGCGCGCTGGCGAGCGCAAGGAGACCGTCCATGTCGCGGCAGTTGAATGCCTGGGCTGCACGCACCCAGGTTCGCGTCGCGGCGTTCTCGATCGAAGCTGTCCGCTGTTCGAGCTCGTCGAACCTTGCCAGCCCGGTGTCCAAGTCTGCCTCGTCAAATACCTCGCATCGTTTGATGCGGTCGCCTTCGACAGTCAGTAGTTGGACCATTCTCCACTCGGCGTCGAAGCCTTCTGGCGAGGTCCCACACATCGTATCGGTGACGACGGCTCCGAAACTGCTGAGCCGATGCACCGCCTCGACGTGGATGCTGACCTGTGGCGTGAGGTCCCAAACGGCGCGGATGGTTGCGGCCATGTCATTCGGATCGATCGCTACGAGCCGCCGGTGATCGATGGTGACCCAGTCCGCCGCCGCGAGTTCGTGCCGGTTGAATGCGGCGTAGGTATGCGTGATCACCGACCACGTGTGCGCGTAGTCGGAGGCTTCGCCCGCGAGGTATCGAGCCTCGAGCTCCGCGAAGGCGTCGTCGGTGTCGTCAAGGTCGAACGAGATGGTCGCGACGATTCGTTCGTCGGCGTCGATCTCGCCGATGCCGAGCGCCTCGGCGCCGACCTCGCTGGTCGTGCCGCGGTTGAAGATACGAACATGAGCGAGGGCAAGGCGCTCCCCCCGGGTCGCGATGATGCTCGACGAGAAGGTCGGTGCGCTGACCTCGACGATGGCTCGCATGTCCGCGATGTGCTCATCTCGGCCGCGTCGAACACCTGAGTTCACGACACGACGGCGGTCGTCCCCGACAATGTCGTCGGCCAGTAGCTCCGCGAAGGCGGCCCAGTCGTGGGCCGCGAAGTGTGCGAAGTATCGCTCTATTATTCGGCCAGCGGCGTTTTCGAGCCGCGGCGTCTGCGGCTGCAATTCCTCAAATCGGGCGAGCGCGGCGTCCAGATCTGCCTCGTCGAATAGCTCGACGCGGCTGATTCGGTCGCCTTCGACAGCGAGAAGGTCAACCGCTCGCCACTCGGCGGCGAAGCCTTCTACCGAGGTCCCGTATGCGATATAGGTGACGACCGCGCCGAAGCTGCTGAGTCGATGCACCGCCTCGATGTGGGTGCTGAAGTCCGGCGTGAGGTCCCAAATGTCGCGTAGGAATGCAGGCAGATCACTCGCGTCGACCGGGGCGAGCGTCCGGTTGTCGATGTTGACCCCGTCTGCGGCGGGAAGTTCGTGCCGGTTGAACGCGTCGGTGGTCCGCGCGATAACCGACCACGTGTGCGCGTAGTCGGCCGCCTCACCGGCGAGGTAGCGGGCATCGAGTTCTTCGAATGCAGCGTCGATGTCGTCGGAATCGAAGATGACGGCGCCGGAAAGCCGGTTGTGGGTGTCAATCTCGACGACGCTGAGCATCTCAGCGGTGACCTCACCTGGTGCCGAGCCGCGCGCCGAGGAATGAATGCGAATGAGTGCGAGACGATGCTCGCGGTTCGCTAATACGGCAGACGTGAGGCCGTCGAATCCGACCTCGGCCACTGCTTGCATGTTCGTGACATGGGCAGCGCGGCCGCGCAAGACATCGGCGCTGACAACCCGACGGCGATCGTGTGTGCAGCAGTTATCGGCGATTATCTCAGCCATCGCAGCCCACTCGTGGTTCGCGAAATAATTCCAAAAACGTTCGGCCACTTGACTTGCCGCGTTCTCCAATCGCGGCGCCTGCGGTTGCAGCTCCTCAAAGCGAGCGAGCGCGGCGTCGAGGTCTGCCTCATCGAAGATCTCAACGTGGTTGAGCGAGTCGCCTTCGACCGTCAGAAGCGTTATCTCCCGCCATTCGGCCTCAAAGCCTTCTTGCGAGGTCCCATGTGTCGCCTGAGTGATCACCGCTCCGAGGTCGGTCAAACGATGTATGGCCACGATGCGGTTTTTGCTGTCCGGCGCGACTTCCCACGTGGCACGGATGTACTCCATCAGGTCCCCGGGGGTGAAAGCTGTCACACGCCGGTGGTCGATATTGACCCAGTGCGGCGTCACCGAAGGCATCTCGTGCCGGTTGAAGCCGGCGGTAGCGTTCGCTATGGCCGACCACGTCTGCGCGTGGCCGGCTGCTTCGCCAGCGAGATACCGGGCGTCGAGCTCCTCGAAGGCAGCATCAATGTCGTTGAGGTCGAACAGGAAGCGCGCCGCGACCCGGTTGTCTTCGTCGATCTCGACGATGCCGAGCATTTCACTATGGAATGCCTCGGGTCGCTGATCTCGGCCCGACAGATGGAGTCGGGTGAGGACAAGACGCTCACCTCGGGTTGCAATGACCACTGACGTTAGATCAGTCGCCCCAAGATCGGCGATCGCCCGTATGTTCGCGACGTCGATGTCTCTTCCGTGCAGAATCCCGCTACTGACAACCGAACGGCGATCATCCGTGAATATTGCGTGGGCCGAATTCTCTGCGACTGCAGCCCAGTTGCGCGCCGCGAAATACTCTTGGAAGCGCTCGATCATTCGACTGGCCGCATTCTCCAGCCGTTGCGCATGGGGTTGCAGTTCTTCAAAGCGCGCGACCGCGGCGTCGAGGTCTGACTCGTCGAAGACCTCGCAGCGGTCGATCCGGTCGCCTTCGACAGTCAGAAGTAAGGTTATTCGCCACTCGCCGTCGAAGCCTTCTGGCGATGCCCCATTCGCCTGATAGGTGGCGACCGCTCCGAAATCGCTGAGCCGATGCACCGCCTCGCTGTGGATGCCGAAGTCTGGCGTGAGGTCCCAAACCCGCAGGGCTGCTTGTGAATAAGCCTCGATTATGGGCAGCGTCCTGTGGTCGACGGTAACGTAGTCCACCGCGGTGAGTTCGTGCCGATTGAACGCGGCGCATTCCCGCGCAATCACCGACCACGTGCGCGCGTGAGCGGCAGCTTCGCCGGCGAGGTATCGAGCGTCGAGCTCCGTGAAAGCGGCGTCGATGTCATCAGCGTCGAACATGACCCGGGCCGCGATCCTCTGCTCCGGGTCGATCTCAACGACGTTAAGCACCTCGGTGTGGAAACCCTCCGGCCGCTGATCTGGCCCCAACCATCTTGCCCGACTGAGGAATAAGCGTTCACCCCGAATCGCAACGACGTCTGACGTTACGATCTTGACACCGAGGTCTGCCATTGCCTGCCCGTACGCGATCGTGACGTCGCGGCCACGCCGGATCCCGACATTCACGATCCGCCGCCGATCGTCTGTGCAGGTCTCCTCGGTCAGCAGGTTCGCCATCGCGGCCCACTCCCGTGCCGCGAGGTATGTCCGAAGGCGCTCGTCCATGCGGCTAGCCGCGTTTTCCAGCCGTGGTGCCTGCGGGTGCAGCTCCTCAAAGCGGACGAGCGCGGCGTCCAAGTCTGCCTCGTCGAATAGTTCGCTGCGGCTGATCAGATCACCTTCCACCGTCGAAATGCCGATCTCGCGCCACTCAGCGTCGAAACCCTCTCGCGAAGTTCCTTTCGCCACCCGGGTGACGACCGCTC
>NZ_DATNJW010000335.1:0-7987 GCF_035603715.1 Mycobacterium sp.
GGCCCTGGGTGCGGCTGATCGGTGAGCACGACAAGCTGGTTCGCAGGCTGGTCAAGCAGCGTGCCGGGCATGTGGTGAAGAGCCAGGGCGACGGGTTCATGATCGCGTTCGCCCACGCCGAGCAGGCGGTGCGCTGCGGCATCGACATGCAGGACGCGCTTCATAGAGATGCACAGCACAAGCGGCGCAACGGGATTCGAGTGCGGATCGGAGTCCACATGGGCCGTTCGGTGCGCCGCGGCGACGACCTGTTCGGCCGCAACGTCGCGATGGCGGCACGCGTCGCCGCGGAAGCCTGCGGCGGGGAGGTTCTGGTGAGCGACGCCGTGCGCGACGCGCTCAGCGGTTGCGAGGACCTCACGTTCGACGGTGGCCGTGACACCGAATTGAAGGGCTTTGCCGGCACTCACCGGCTCTATGTCGTGGCCGCCGCCTGAGTCAGCCCTCGCCGGCCTCGGCCAGGCGCTTCTGCAGCCGGTCGCGGATCTCGTTGGGCGTGTATGCCCGGCGCCGGCGCTGGTCGCGGGCGACCAGCACTCCCCCGGCCGCCACCCCGACCACGCCGGCCAACCCCAGCAACTTCCAGATGGTGCGCATCGGCTCAGGTTATTCGCGAGTACATCCCGGCGGGATCGGTATGTGCATATGGTGCGGTGGTGGATACGCACACAGTGGGCTTGACCCAGGCCCTGGAAGAGACCAGGACCGGCGACATCTGGCTGTTCCGGGGGCATTCCGGACCGGACCGCGCGATCCAGACGATGTCGAACAGCCCGGTCAACCACGTCGGCATGACAGTGGCGATCGAGGATCTGCCGCCGCTGATGTGGCATGCCGAACTCGGCGACAAGCTGGCCGATGTCTGGACTGCCACCAACCACCGGGGCGTGCAACTCAACGACGCGCGCGAAGCCGTCGAGCGATGGCTGACCCGCTACGGGCAGCGCTGCTGGCTGCGGCAGATGAGCCCCGACATCGACCACGAGCAGGAGAATCGGTTGCTGCGCGTCATCGCCCGGATGGACGGCACACCGTTCCCGTCCACGACGCGGCTCACCTTGCGGTGGCTGCGCGGTCAGCTTCCGACCAGGTACGACTGGGTGCGCGGAATCCCGTGGGTGGATTCTCGCGTTCGCGAATCCACCCGGCGCCGTAGGGAGCAGCAGCGCAAGGGCGGCTTCGAATCCGCTTACTGCGCCGAGACCGTGGCAGTCACCTACGAGGAGATGGGCCTGATCGAAACCGAGAAACGGTCGAATTGGTTTGACCCTGGTCGGTTTTGGAGCGGTGACGGTCTTCCGTTGATAGCGCCTTACCGTCTGGGTGGTGAAATCGCAGTCGTCGCGGATTGATCGACGTGGCAGCGGGCCGTCAGAGTGGCGTCCACGTTTTGTTGTTCCAGAATCCCCAGGCACGAGCGGTCATATTCCACATCACGCTCGCGCCTGGCGCCCACGGCGGTGGCGGTGGTTGCGGCGGCGCCCAGGCCGGCGGGAGTCCCCAGGGTCCGTTACCCATCGGACCACCTTGACCTGCTGCGCGTTCCCAGTCGTGGCATTGATTCCAATCCCAGTCGTAGATGCTGCCCCAACCCGGGTCCCAGGGCTGACCGGGACACCAGTGAAAGCTCGGAGCGGGTGCGGCTGCCGCGATGCCGTCGATCGGTCCGCACGCGGCTAACGCGATGGCGCCACACAGGAGCGCCTGGCCCGCCAACTGCTTCATAGTCGCCATCCCCCAGAGTTTGCCTTAGCCAGACTGCGGGCAAGCCCTAAACCGCGCGTCGCGCAGGAGGCGGTACCCAGGCTTGCAGCGCTCTGCGACCGATCAATTGACAGTTGTGGGTATGGGCCAGTTGTTTGGCCGCATCGGTGAATTCCTGATTGCTGATGACGATGCTCCTCGTGCATCCGTGGTGGCGGGCACCGGCCACCACCTGCTGAACGGCCGCGACGCCGACGGGCTTGCCGAGTCGCTTGCACTGCACCGCAACCGACTTGCCGTCCTTGTCACCGATCAGGTCGACGCCGTAGTCGCCGCTCGCCGGGGTGAACTTCACCCGCCAGCCGGCTCGCTGCAGGCGAGCCGCGACGTAATCCTCGAACTCCGTTCCGGTCATAGCATCGATGGCCGCCATCCCGTCGGCACGCCCGCGCCGATTGCCTTCCGCCGACAACAACACCGCGAGGATCAGTCCGACGGCTGCACCCGCTAGGCCCGCCCTGACGTTGTGGCCGACGAGGCCGGCGAACAGCCCGAAGTACAGCGGCAGGAAGAAGTAGGTGATTCTCATCTCGGGCTGATGATAAGGACAGTCACCGACAAGGCAGCCCACCGACGGATTCACCGTGTCGATCGGCGCGCCTTAGCAGGCCAGGCCAGGCCATCGCCGTCGAGGTCGAGATCCGGCCGATATGCCGCTACGGTGAGCCCACCAATACCGTTGCAGCAGCATCGATTTCGATGCCGAAGATGAGCAATGTGCCGACAAGTGCGGCGCGCAGCGTGACAACCCCTGCAGATGAACTCTTGGTGTCCGCAAGCACAAGTCCGCAGGGTCCCCGGGAAAATGGGGAAATCGCCCCACGACTTTCGCAGACTGATACCGCCACACTTAACGCAATATCTGCCGTCAGAAGGGATCGACCTTATGTACGTGTCCAAAACGCGGCTTGCGATCGGCACGTCGCTCATGGCGTTGACTTTCGGGATGCTGGGCGGTGGGACGGCTTATGCGTTCCAGGAGCACATGTTCAACGCCAGAAACGATCTCCAGCAGGCCGTCAACGAACTCAACCAGGCTGAGCACGACAAGGGTGGACACCGCGAAAATGCCGTCGGGTTGGTGCAACAAGCGATCAACCAGGTCAATCAGGGCATTGTGGCTGGTGGTGGCACGCCCTAGCCGTGGTAGATACCGGACGAACTGATCCGACGGACGCCGCTAGCAGGCGATTCTCCCCTGCGCTGAAGTTCGTGCTGATGGTCGGCGTGATGAGCTTTTTCGCCGACTTCACCTACGAGGCCTCCCGCGGCATCGTCGGCCCCTACCTGGGACTGCTCGGCGCCGGCGCGCTGGCCATCGCGGTGGTCAGCGGGTTCGGCGAGTTGCTCGGCTACGGGTTGCGGCTGGTGTCCGGGCGCAGCGCCGACCGCACCGGTTTGTACTGGCCGATCACTATCGGCGGCTACATCCTGCAGATGTCGGTGGTGCCTCTGCTCGCGCTTGCCGGCAGCTGGCAGATCGCCGCACTGCTGGTCATCCTGGAGCGAGTCGGCAAAGCCATCCGCAACCCGCCTCGCGACGCCATGCTTTCGCACGCCGGCAAGAACATGGGCTACGGCTGGGCCTTCGGCGTGCACGAGGCACTCGACCAGTTCGGCGCCATGTGCGGGCCGCTGCTCATCGCGGTTGTCCTCGCCGTCAGCGCAAATGACTACCGACTCGCCTTCGCCGTACTCGCCGTCCCGGCGGCCATCATGCTGTCGCTGTTGGGTGTGGCTCGGCTGCTGTACCCGCGGCCCCGAGACCTCGAGCCCGACACCGATGCCGTGCACACCGACGGGCTGCCCAAAGCGTTCTGGATCTACCTCGCCGCGGCGGCCCTGGTCGCGGCCGGATTCGCCGATTTCCCGATCATCGCCTACCACTTCCAACACGCGGGCACCATGTCGGCCAGCCTCATCCCCGTCTTCTACGCGGTCGCGATGGCGGCCAGCGGCGCCGGCTCGTTGGTGTTCGGGCGGCTCTACGACCGTTTCGGCGTCGCGCTGCTCGTCCCGCTGACCCTGGTGGCCGCTGGGTACGCACCACTGGCGTTGCTCGGCGGTCGGTGGGCCGCGCTGATCGGCGTATGCCTATGGGGCCTGGGCATGGGTGTGCACGAATCCATCATCCCCGCGGCGGTCGCGCCGATGGTCTCGCCTGACCGCCGGGCCTCGGCCTACGGCCTGTTCACCGGCGTCTACGGCATCGCCTGGTTCGCCGGCAGCGCCGCGATCGGCGCCTTGTTCAGCCTGTCGCTGACCAGCGTCGTGCTTTTCGCAGTCATTGCCGAACTGGCCGCCATCCCACTACTGCTCATCGTTCGCCGCCTCACTAACCGCGAGGCGCCCACGACGTAGAGGTTGGGGTGCGATACGTAGTGCCGAATCATGTTGTGAGCAAACGAAGCGTCGTCGCCGCGGCTTCGTCTCCGACCATGTTCCCGGTCGAACCGCCGCCGTACTTGGCCCGGTAGGCGTCGTCCACGTCCTGCCGCACTCCCGGCGGGCCGACACCGACGTCCTCTACGCGCACCTCGACTTCTAAGTCGGGAATGCGCACGCGTGCACGCCTTGTGCGCAAGGCGAGACCAAACCATCCGGTATCTCTGCGGTACCACGTGCGGACGTATACGTCGCCGCCGACGTGCACTACCCAAATCGGCGTCCACGGCCGAAGTGTTCCGTCGGCACGGTGCACTGCAATTTCGAGTTCGGGGGCGGCATCGACCAGAGCGAGCTGCTCAGCTGTCCAGCTCATGAGTCCCGAGCGTACAAGCGGGTGGTCAGGACCCGATCTGCTCAAACATCTGTGCCGGGTCACTGCCGAGTTGCCGGGCGATGTCGCCCGTATCCCAGTACTCGCGCCAGCAGGTGATCGCGCCGTCGCGGACTTCGAAGATCGCCGTCACATGAAACGAGACTCGCCTGCCTGCAATCATGTTCACGTCGAGCCGCTCCACCACGACCGTGTCGTCGTTGGAAACGACCGTTCGAATCTCGCTGCCCTCGACCATGCCCGACGCCAGCTGGTTGTGTTTTTCCAGCTCGGCGCGTGCCGCATCGCGTCCGCGGATGATCGGTGAGAGCGGCACATTGAGCTGCCACACGAAGTCATCGGCCATCAAGGCAGTCATAGCGTCGACATCCATGTGCTCGCCGTACGCCGCGTGCACGAAGTCGAGGACGATCCGTTCAATTGCATCTGCCATCGATCTACTCCCTGATCACTCGTCCCCTCAACGTAGACCGGCGCGTAGGTCACCGAGTCCGCTTACACAGAGCGCTTAACCGCAGGGAGTGAGCGGTGGCGGCGTCCAGCTGCCGTCCGCGATCGAGGCACGAGGACGGTAGAGGCGGATGAGGTAATTCCAACCCTCCGGCGTGACTATCGCGTTCGGGGGGACTTCCCTGTCCGCTGAGGCAACGAATCGCACGGTCGTCGAGCCATCATCATTGCGATCGCCGGTGACACTGTTGACCGAGTAGAGGTCCTTGGCGTTCGGCTCGAAGAAGCCGCGCCCGTTGTATACCGACACTGACCAGAACGCATCGACCGGAACATCTTTGAACACCAATTCGTAGTCGCCGGGCGGGACTTTCGGGTCGACACCGACGTAGGTCGCCTCGGAGGTGGGCAGCCCGCCCCACCCGGCCGCAGTCCCGATCAGGTGACGCACCGGGTCGACGCCATCGCGAGTACCGAATGTGCGGTCAAAGTTGTTGAGCCCGCGGGCAAGCGACAGCAGCGCGTCGCGGGTCGCGTTGAGGCTGTCGACTTCGTAGTCCGGCTTGACGAATGCTTCAGACGAGCCGGCCTCTATCGCGAGGCGGTCTTGAACCGCTACGACGGCAGCAACATCCCCAGGATCGTTGGGGTCAACCAAGATTCGAACACCAACCAGGACGTGCCGCGATTCGTACTGATCACTCGTCAGCGTATGTTCACCGGGCTCGTGCAAGACGCTGTTTACGAAGTGGTCTTCGTTGACGACCATCGCCGAGAGGTACCGACCGTCGGCATCCGGCAAGCTCAGCCGAGCCGGCCGCGCGAGATCGACGATCGCGAAGCTGTACAACGTGTCCCGGTTCAGTCTGATGACCGTCTGTTCATCGATGCGGGCAGGTGTGCGGTTGTGCCGAAAGCTCCCGATTCCTCCTGCGACTGCCTGGATGTCCGCGAACATCCGATGGGTCTCGGCCTGAACGAAGTTGTCCACGTTAACGAGAATTGCCATCGTCAATCTCCTCGGGTCGTCGTGCCCAGTTAAACCCAGACCTATGGACGTTGAAGCGGAACTCGACGACGTCGCCGTCGACGGCCGCCCTAATCAGTCGGGCGGGCGCATGGTTACATGATTCAAACTGGCGAAGTCAGCGACACAGGTTCCGTCTAATCACCTTGACACTGTCCACGTTAGGAGTCCACCCATGGGCGACGCCGATGCCGCAGCGATCCGAGCTGCGCGAGGTGACTGGGTCAGCGAGCACCTCGAGACCTATCTGACTTCCGGTGGCACACGAGGTCACATCTTGGATCTGAGTGAGGTAGGCGGCCGTGCGCTGACCACGCACTGCTTGATCAAGTGTGTCGGCCGCAAGTCGGCTACGGTCTTTGTCCGGCCGTTGATCTACGGCAACGTCGGTGGCGAGATCGTGATCGTCGCATCGAAGGGTGGTGCCGATACGCATCCGGGGTGGTACTTAAATATCTTGGATAGCAACACGATCGGCGTGCAAATCGCGACCCAAGCGTTCGAGGCCTCCTGGCGGGAACCGGAAGGCGACGAAAGGCATCAGGTATGGGCCCACATGGCTCACCTGTACCCGCCGTACATCACCTATCAGCAGTCGACTAGCCGCCAGATCCCGCTGGTGATGTTGACGCCCGTGCGCTCGATCGACGTCTTCTCTGCGGAGGGTTCGCAATAACCGTTAGTCATCGATCACGCTGGACCTCTACCACAGGCGGCGTCCACCTGACTACTTCTGCCCCCCCAGTAGATGGGTGTAAGGGTCGGCCTCGGCACCGACCGATTCGGGCATCGGATAGTAGGTCTTGATGAGCAGGTTTCCGTCGTCGTCCCACGCGAAAGTCTCGATGCTGTATGCCATTTGCACGTTCGGCTCGGTGCCGAAGTGGTTCTCGCACACCCACGCCATTTCGTTTCCGTTGACCTGAACGGTGATCATCTTGATCTTGAGAATCGATTGGAACATGTCGAAGGCGTCCGAGGTGGCGGCGGCGAAACCGTGCTTCTCTTCAGTCCCGACAGGATCGAACATTCGGACCTCGCCGGGGCAGATCGTCCGCCACGACGCCACCCACGCGTCCTTGTTGCCCGCGTTCCACAACTCAGCGTGCTTGGCCGCGTGCGCCAGACGAGCCTGACGGCTCGGAACGTTGCTCATGCCTGTATGTCTCCGCTCCGTCGGCCGATGATCAGAACGCTAAGCAGGGGCGGCATTCACGCAGTCGAGAACCTTTCGCACACTTAGAAACTGCCAGTGCCGGCGTAAGGCCACCAATCATTTGGGTCATTGGGGTTGTAGTACTCACCATTCGACGGTTGGGCGGCAGTCGGCGGCGGAGCCGGTGGCGGCGGTGGTGGATCCGCTGGCGGCGACGCCGGGAGGACTGCTGGCGTATTCGGCAGGCCGCCGAAACCGGGCGCCGCATAAGCCGGGACGCTCACTGCGGCCGTGGGTACAGCGATAAGCACCCCCGCGACGGCGATCTTCCTGACCTTGCTGCGGACGCCGGATGACATTGTCCAAGTCATTGATCACTCCCCTCACCGGGTTGATCTCTCACCTGGACTCGCACGTTACGCGCACTAGAGGTTGTTGTGCGGCCGATGAGGCATCGCTTACTCGTTGTTTACCTAGACGTTGAAGCGCAACTCCACCACATCGCCGCCGGCCAATGGTTTGCTCATAGTGGGTGAGCCGCAAACCACTCGGAGAGCAAATCCGCCACGAGGTCGGGGTGGCCATGCCGAGCTGTTCCCATCAACCATTGCATGTAGACGTTGATCCGAACCGGAATTCGACGACGTCGCCGTCCGTCACTTCTCTCGATATCCGTATATTCAAGGTGACTTTTCGTCCAAACCCTAAGCTGCAATGTCGATACA
The DNA here is from genome assembly GCF_035603715.1 of Mycobacterium sp. Classification (GTDB taxonomy): domain Bacteria; phylum Actinomycetota; class Actinomycetes; order Mycobacteriales; family Mycobacteriaceae; genus Mycobacterium. The sequence continues at coordinate 7,902 of NZ_DATNJW010000335.1, forward strand.
TTCTCCAGTCAGGGCGTAGTTGAGAGGCCTCGGCGATGAGCGATTCCGCAGAGCGCGTGATTCGGAAGTTCTTGGAGACGTGGCCG
>NZ_DATNJW010000336.1:0-2433 GCF_035603715.1 Mycobacterium sp.
GCCCAGCGTCCGGACCATTAACAGCGGCGCACCGCCGGAGAGGTTCGCCCGCGGCTGGCACTGCCTCGGACTCGCCAGCACGTTCCGGACGCCGGAGCCGCACGCGGTCCACGCCTTCGGCACCAAGCTGGTCGTGTTCGCCGACTCGCATGGCGACGTGCACGTGCTGGACGGTTACTGCCGGCACATGGGCGGCAACCTGTCGCAGGGCACCATCAAGGGCGACGAAATCGCTTGTCCGTTCCACGACTGGCGCTGGGGTGGCGACGGTAAGTGCAAGCTGGTGCCCTACGCCAAGCGCACGCCGCGGCTGGCCCGTACCCGGTCTTGGGCGACCGACGTCCGCAGCGGGCTGCTGTTCGTCTGGCACGACCACGAAAAGAACCCCCCGCAACCCGAGGTGCAAATCCCCGACATCCCCGAGTTCGCCAGCGGCGACTGGACCGACTGGCGGTGGAACTCGATCCTGATCGAGGGTTCCAACTGTCGCGACATCATCGACAACGTCACCGACATGGCCCACTTCTTCTACATCCACTTCGGCCTGCCGACCTACTTCAAGAACGTCTTCGAAGGGCACATCGCCTCGCAGTACCTGCACAACGTCGGTCGGCCTGACATCAACGACCTGGGCACCTCTTACGGTGAAGCGCATCTGGATTCGGAGGCGTCCTACTTCGGCCCGTCGTTCATGATCAATTGGCTGCACAACAAATACGGCGACTACAAGGCCGAGTCGATCCTGATCAACTGCCATTACCCGGTTACCCAGGACTCGTTCATGCTCCAGTGGGGCGTCATCGTCGAAAAGCCCAAAGGCATGGACGAAAAGATGACCGAGAAGCTGTCCAGGGTCTTCACCGACGGCGTCAGCAAGGGCTTCTTGCAGGACGTCGAGATCTGGAAGCACAAGACTCGTATCGACAACCCACTGCTGGTCGAAGAAGACGGCGCGGTGTATCAGATGCGGCGGTGGTACCAGCAGTTCTACGTCGACGTCGCCGATGTCACGCCGGACATGACTGACCGCTTCGAAATCGAGGTCGACACCACCATCGCGAACGAGAAGTGGCACGTTGAGGTCGACGAGAACCTGCAAAAGCAGGCTGAGTCGGAAGGACAGCCGACCCAGGTTCCGCAATGAGCCCGGACAATCAGCCGCCCGACGTCGATCGGCTAGCTCGGTCGATGCTGATGCTCCATGGCGATCACGACAGCCACGACGAGCCCGCGTCGGCCGCCGACGGTAGGCCTGGCGGATCCTGGTCCAAGGCACCGACTTTCGCCGACGATCCGGAGCGGGCGGCCGCGGTGGCGGCGGCTACGCAGGCCGACCGCACTCGGTATCTCACAACGGGCCTGCAACCGGTTGATTGCCGGTTCTGCCACGCGACGGTGAATGTCAAGCGGCTGGGGCCGGGACACACTGCGGTGCAATGGAACACCGAGGCATCGCAGCGCTGCGCCTATTTCGCCGAGCTACGCGCGACCGGGACGCACAGCGCGCGAACTCGGTCATGCCCGAAATTGGGCGACAGCATCGAACACGCAGTCGCCGAGGGGTGTCTGGAAGCGGTATCCACCGCCCCGCCTGCCGGCGACGGCTGAGCTTCACAGCCCGGCGAAACGCTCCTTGACGGCTTCGGCGGTCAGCCCGTAGTCGGCCAGCGAATACTTGTGCTTGGGAGCCCTTTCGCCGCTTTGACTTTCGGCGTGACTGTCCTCCATGGCCTGCCGGGCCTCGTCGGTGAGCGGGATGTCGAATTTGCGATAGATGTCGGCCACCGTACCGATCGGGTCGGCGATTAACTCCCGATAGTCGACGTCGTAGAACTGGTCCGCGTTGTATTTGGCCCGTGCGGTGTTGAACTGCTCCAGCCCGCGTGACCAGGTTTCCATTGCATCCGAACCGATTTGGTTGCCGACGAACTTCGTCGACCAGCCGTCCGTGGTGTGCTGCGCCAGCGAGCACATCGACGCCATGATCGTCTCGACCGGCCGATGCGTCTGGATCACCAGGGCGTCGGGGTAGGTTTCCATCAACGCGTCGAGCGCGAACAGGTGGCTCGGGTTCTTCAGCACCCATCGCTTGTCGGCGTCGTTGAGCCCGATCAGCTGAAGGTTTTTGCGATGCCGCTTATATGCGGGCGTCCAGTCCTGCTGCGACAACCACTTTGAGTAGCTCGGCAGGTGCGCAAGTGTCTCGTAGGACACCGAATGCAGCGACTGGCGCAGCAGCTGCCAGCATTCCTCGAGCTCGTAGGCGGCCATGAAGTGCAGACCGGTGTATCCCGGGTTGTCCTCGTGGTGCTGATTGAACTGGTCGTCGAGTTGGCGATAGAGCGGATGGGATTCCCAGGTGTCGCGCGGCGGGCGCGGCTGCGGGAATTCGGCCAGCCACATGTGCAGACCCTGCGCCGCCGGGTCGGCGCC
>NZ_DATNJW010000337.1:0-26714 GCF_035603715.1 Mycobacterium sp.
ACCGTCAATTGGATCAATGTCCAACAGTATTGGGATGTTTCGAGTACGGTCCCGAAATCAGCTCGATCATTTCGAAGGACTCACATGCGTTGCCTGCACCGTCGTTGCCTCGTCAGCGTCGTGTGCGCAATCGCGGTGGGAGGTCTCATCGTGGCTCCCATGCAGACCGCACCCACGCACGTGATCCAAACCCGTGACATACAGCTCATCGACTCCGCAGATTCGTTACTCGGCGACGGGGCGGCGCTGGTCATCGGCGGCAGTGGCATCCCCCTGCCGCCGGAAAGGTACGTGGACGCCGCTGACACCTTGTATCTGGCGCCGCGCGGCTTCACCGGTTCGCCCCAGGCGCTCGACACACCAGAGGGCTTCTACCCCACCACCGGCGTCAACAGCCTGACCGCTGATGCTTCCGAAGCCCAGGGATCGAAGATCCTGGACGCCGCGATTCTGGGTCAGATCGCCACCGGAAAGGTCGACGCCGACAACCCCGTCGTGGTGTTCGGCTACTCGCAGAGTTCCGCGTTCTCGTCGATGACGATGCAGCAACTGGAAAGCCAAGGCGTCCCCAGCGACGACGTCCATTTCGTACTGGTCGGCGATACCGCCGCTCCGGACGGCGGCTTGCTGGAGCGCTTCGACCTTCCCGGCAGCGGCTTTTCGGTCCCCAGCTTCGGCATCACGTTCGGCGACCCGACTCCGGCGGATCTCTACCCGACCGACATTTACACGCTCGAATACGACGGCTTCGCCGATTTCCCGCAGTACCCGATCAATCCGATCGCCGACCTCAACGCATTCGCGGGGATGATCTTCGAGCACCTCACCTACCTGGATTTGAACTCCGATCAAATTCAGAACGCTGTGCCCCTGGACACGGTGGGCGACACCCTCACCAACTACTACATGATTCCCGTCGACGACCTTCCGCTGCTGGATCCGCTACGGCTGATTCCAATCGTGGGAAACCCGCTGGCAGATCTGCTGCAACCCGACATGAAGGTGCTGGTCGATCTCGGGTACGGCAGCATCACCGATGGTTGGAGCCAGGGCCCGGCGAACGTGCCGACCCCGTTCGAGCTGTTCCCGACGGACATCAACTGGCAGGACGTGGCCACTGCACTGGTCAACGGCGTACCGCAAGGCATCCAGGCGGCGTTCGCGGACCTGGAGAATCCGGACAACTACCAAATCCCGTCACTGCTGGACAATCCGACGTTGGCGCCGCTGGTAGACGCCGCCTTCACCTCCGGGCTCATCGACACCCTCCAACCGACGTCGCAGGAGCTCACCCAGGCGCTGCTGGGCGGTAGTTTCCCGCTGTCCGATGCGACCCTGCTATCGCCACCCGCCGACATCATCAATGACCTGAGCGCCACCCTGTCGGCTGATTACGCGGCGTTGTTGCCGATTGCCGACACCGTCAACGCGTTGACCACCTCGCTGCCCTCGTTCGATGTCAGCGTCTTCCTGGACCAGCTCGAGGCCGGCAATCTGATCGCCGCGATCGGTGACCCGATCGCGGCGGACGTCGCGCTGATCCCGTTCGCGCTCTTCCTGGGTTTGGGTCCGATCGCCGACGCCGTCCAAGGCACCCTGCTGAATATCACGGGGTTGATCCCGTAGCCTAAGACCCGAACAGCCAACCAGCGGTCAGCGCGTGTGTACTGTCTAATGGAAATTGGCTGTTCGAGGGGCACGAATAACGCTGATGTCAAGTCAGCCGGGGCGCAGAGATAGTCATGAGAATGAGGCCGTTCCGTTCCAGGTCTTTCACTCTTACCCGGTAAGCTTCGGACGCAACTGTGCCCGTGGAGCGCATGTGCAGAAACGTTGCATGCTGAGCTGAGCCGGAGGGAGGCCTCGGTTTGCCGGTCGCACTGGGCAACATCCTCTTCGTGCTGGGCGCCGTCCTCTCGGTGGGCCTGCTGGCCCTGTTTGCCCTCAGCCGGACCGTCAAGCGGTTGAAACGCAATATGGATGTCAGCGCTGACACCGACTACGCCGCCACCCTGACCAGCCTCTCCGAAGCTTCCGTGCGGCACTTCAATCCTTATACCGACGTCGACTGGGAAGCGCCGGTGTTCACGGTCACCAAGAACGACCCACGCTGGGTGCTGTCGACGTCAGATCCACTGGGAAGCCACCCGTGGTACCAGTCCCAGCCGCTGGACAGGCGGGTTGCGATCGGTATGTGGCGTCAGGCCAACATGGCCAAGGTCGGTACGCAGTTCGAGGGCATTCTGGTTCGCGGCCTGCTGCACTACGCGTTCTGGGTCCCGAACGGTTCACCCGAATACCGCTACTGCGTGCACGAATCCATCGAGGAATGCAGCCACAGCCTGATGTTCCAAGAGATCGTCAACCGCATCGGCGTTGACGTTCCGGGCATGCCACGTTGGCTGCGCATGCTGTCGCCGCTCGTCCCGTTCTACGCGGGGCCGTTCCCGAATGCCTTCTTCTTCGGCGTCCTAGCCGGTGAAGTGCCCTTCGACTACTTGCAGACGAATCTGTTGCGTGAGCCCGAGCCGCAGTCGGTGCACCCGATCATGCAGGACCTGATAGCGATTCACGTCGCGGAAGAGGCACGCCACATCTCATTCGCGCACGAATACCTGCACCGGCGGGTGCCGCGTCTGGCGTGGTTCACCCGATTCTGCTTGTCGCTGTATGTGCCGATGGTGATGCGGATGCTGGGCCAGGCGATGGTCGTGCCGCCGCGCCGCTTCTTCCGGCAGTTCGGCATCCCGCGATCCGTTCGCAAGGAGCTTTATTCCGGCGCACCGGACTCGCGCCAGACGTTGCGCAACATGTTCGGCGATATTCGAATGCTCTGTGACGAATTGGGGTTGATGAATCCCTTCGCGGTGATGATGTGGCGTATGTGCAGAATCAACGGTCCCGCGTCGCGGTATCGGAGTGAGCCGCAACGTGCGAACCTGCCGAGCCCGGCAAACGCCGCCTAAATCTCTTGCTGCACAACACATCAAGTGATTACAAGATCACCTTTTGTTGGCATGCCGTCTAATTCGCGAATTGACCAACGGCGCAACCGGTTCGCATCGTTTGAAAAGAGGCATGCCAGAACAAGCACACGTGGCCTTATGCGATACTTCCTGCATGGTTCGTAGCCCTTCATTGGACAACGTCGGCGCAAGTCTGGTCTATCGCATCGGGTCGACCGCGACGTACAAAAAACTCTTCCGCTACTGGTACCCCTTGATGACCAAGCGGCTGAACCAGCAAGACGATGTTCAGTTCCTGAACTGGGGCTACGAGGAGGACCCGCCACTCGGTCTTCCGCTCGACCCCGCCGACGAGCCCAACCGGTACAGCATTCAGCTCTACCATCAGACCGCGACTCAGGACGGCGTCGACCTCGCCGGCAAGAAGGTCCTGGAGTGCAGCTCCGGCCACGGCGGTGGCGCCTCTTACCTGTCCCGCACGCTGAAGCCGGCCTCCTACACCGGTCTCGACTTCAACGCGGCCGGAGTCGAATTCTGCAAGGAGCGGCACAAGGTGCCGGGCCTGGACTTCGTGCACGGTGACGCCGAGAACCTGCCCTTCCCGGACGAATCTTTTGACGCGGTGGTCAACGTCGAGGCGTCACACATCTATCCGCACTTCGACCGCTTCCTCAGCGAGGTCAGGCGGGTGCTGCGTCCCGGCGGGCACTTCCTCCACGTGGACTTCCGCAACCGCGATAATTTTCCGTCGTGGGAGTCGGACCTGGCGAACTCGGGCCTGCGAGAGGTCTCTCACCGCGTGATCAACAACGAGGTGCTGCGTGGCCTGAAGAAGAACTCGGCCCGTTCGAACGAGATCATCAACACTCGCCTGCCGGCCTTTTTGCGAAAGTTCGGCCGCGAGTTTGCCGTGGTCGACGGCTCCTGGTTCTACAACGACCTGGAACGCGGCGAAATCGACTACCGCGCATACCATCTCACGAAGGACTGACGTCCTTCCCGGGCGATCGCCCTTGCGTCGGTAAGTCTTCACGGGAGGGTTTGTCCGCATGACGCTGGCTCGCAGGCTGCGGTTTCGCGCCAGCCTGATGAAGGTCGGTGTCGACGGGGCGCTCGGGGTGGCGCGCGATAAGGCCACCTCGTACGGCTACTCGTTGACCGGCCGGAAAACCGCGCCCCACACCGACTTCGACCCATTCTCGGCCGAAGTCATGCACGATCCGTACCCGGGTTATCAGTCCTTGCTGACAGGCATAGAGGTGCCGAACGTCTGGTACAACCGCAAGCGCGGTATCTGGATCATCGCCGGCTACGACGATGTGCGAAAAGCCTTGCGCGACAACGAGGAATTGTCGTCGGCCCAAAGCCAGAGCCGATTCCGCGTCTACCTGCCGTCGATGAACGCGGCCGACCCGCCTGAGCACACTCGGCTGCGCAAATTCGTCTCCCGCGCTTTCACCGCGCGCGCGATGACGGCCTGGCAGACGAACATCAACGAAGTCGCCGACGAGCTCGTCGACACCGTGATCGCCCAGGGTCACACGGAGGCGGTCACCGAGCTCGCCAAACCGTTGCCGACCCGGCTGATCGCCAGGATGCTGGGCATCCCGCAGCAGGATCAGCCGCAGTTCGTGGCGTGGTCGGACGACATGGTCGCGGGCGCCTTCGCGCCGTTGACCCCGCACGGGATGAGGCTCTCCGCGCGCTCAGGAAGCGCGACCGCGGCCATGCGGCGCAGCCTCGACCCGTTGATCGCGCAGCGACGGCTGAACCCCGGTGACGACCTGATCTCGATGATGACTCCCGCCGACGCCGACGACGTGCTCACCGACGACGAGATCTTTTGGAGCGCTGCGATGTTGATCGGCGCCGGCAGCGAGACGACAACGAACATGCTGTCGGGATTATTGCTGACGCTGGCTCAGCGACCCGAGCTGTATGCCCGGCTGCGCGCCAACCCCGAGCTGATTCCGGCCGCGGTCGAGGAGCAGTTGCGGATGGGCTCTCCGGTGCAGGGGTTCTATCGCACCGCGACCCGCGACTACCCCGTCGGCGGCGAGACGATTCCGGCCGGCGCGCGCGTGCTGCTGTTGTTCGCCGCCGCCAACCGCGACCCGCGTCACTACCAGGATCCGGACAACTTCGACCTCGACCGGAATCCGACCGACCACCTCGCTTTCGGCGGCGGTGTCCACTACTGCCTGGGTGTGCCGCTGACCCGGCTGGAAGGCGCCCGGGTGTTTTCCCAACTGTTGCCCAGGGTCGAGGAGATCCGTCTCGCCGGGGACTATCGCTACCTCGACAACCCGACGATGCGCGGGCTGGAGCACCTTCCGCTGGAGTTGATTCCCGCCAACGGGGCCTGATCGGTGCGGCTCACAGCCCGCGCGGGCTGAGCCAGCTGTCGATTCGCTCGGCGACGGCGGCCCATCCCGGCTCGAGCATCATGTTGTGTCCCATGTCGGGAAAGAACTCCGCCTCGGTGCCGTAGGCCCGGGCAGTGGCGAGAATCTCCTTGCGGGTGTGTGCGCCGTCCTCGTCGGCCCCAAGCACCAGCATCGGCGCAGTGACCCGCTTGGGTCGGGGCAGGCGCAACAGCAGACAGTCGATGCCGATCCGCGAACTGTCCTCTTGCAGTCGCGCGGCATACTTACGAACATCGGCCTCCGGCGTGTGCGGCGAGAAGAATCGTTCGCGGGCCAATCGCGGCGGGGTGATGTACGGCAACGCTTTACCGGTGATCGTCATCTTGGCGAAATCCGATGGGCTTTGCCGGATCCAGCGCAGCGCATTGCCGAGGTTTCCCTGTGGCGGGATGGACGTCATCAAAACACCGGCCGGGGCGTCGTAGCGCTCCAGATATTTCTGAACGATCAGACCGCCCATCGAGTGACCGATGATCACCGGCGAGCTGGGGAGCCGCTCAGCAACCGACCGAACGTCGTCGATGTAGTCGGCGACCGAACAGACCCGCAACGGCTTGTCACTCGGGCTCTCACCGTGACCGCGGAAACTCAACGCGACTGCGCGGTAACCTTTGTCGGCAAAATAGCTGAGGAAATTCTCGTCCCAACACCACGCCGCGTGCCACGCCCCGTGCACGAAGAGCAGCGGTACGGGGTGCGCCTCGCTGACGCTCCCCTTTTCGATCACCTCGAGCACCGCGTTAGCCTATCTGTCCGTTGAACCGGAGCCAGAGAGTGTCCAATAATCCGTATACCGCGCGTTTTTGCCGCGCCGTCAATTCATTTTTTTGCGGGCGCGCCGCGTGAGCAGGGGCATCAGCTGCTCGTGTGGCGCAAAGCGACAACACGCCGCGACCAGCTGATTTGCCCGCCCTGGGACCACCCGGCACTTACCCGCGTCCAAACCGTCGATCGCGGCGCGTGCGACTTCGTCGGCGGACTTCCACATGAAGCTGGGCAGCGTCGCGGCACGCTCACCTTCGCTGAAACCGGCTACCAGATCAAATCCGGTGTCGACCGGTCCCGGACACAATGCGCTCGCTACGACACCGCTGCCGCGGAGCTCGCTGCGCAGACTTTCGGTATAAGACAACACAAACGCTTTGGCGGCGCCGTACGCGGCGTGCCCAGGCAGCGGGTAGAAGCCGGCCAACGACGACACATTGAGCACTGCGCCCCGGCCACGGTCCACCATTCCCGGTAGAAATCTGCTGCACAGGTCCACGACGGCGGCGACATCGACCTCGATGAGGTTAAGCTGTTGTTCTGGAACCGATTTCGCCACCGGGGAACGTTGCGTCAAGCCCGCGTTGTTGATCAAGATATCCGGTGTCAGCCCCAGCGCCTCGATACGGCCAACCAGGGCGGCGCGATCGTCACGGTTGGACAAGTCGGCGGGCAGCACGTGCGCACCAGGACTCAAGCTCTCGGCGAGGGCATGCAGGCGGTCGGTGCGTCGGGCCACCAACACCAGCCGATGGCCACGCCGCGCCAACTCCACGGCGATGGCCTCGCCAATACCCGACGACGCGCCGGTGACGACTGCGGCGCGCGTTTCTGCTGGTGCCGGAAGGGACACGCGGTGGACCTTACCCGGCTTGCCGATATCGGAAACATAAAACGGCAGGCCAGCACCTTTGTCCAAGTCTTCACGCCCAGAACGCCTTACGGACGCGTCAAACGTAGTAGCTTGTAGGCGGACCGGGGGACTAGTTGGGGATCGGGGTTGGATGACGCCATGGAGGGCCCGCGGGCTCCGTCTGGGCCTGTTGGCGGGTGCGTGTGCGTGTCTAAATTCCGCACCGGCGTGGGCGGACGACGCCGCCACTACCGCTGCACCCGACTACACCGCGCTGGTGCTGGGCCACGCGTTCCTGTCCCAGCCGGATGCCACTTACATGCAGGAAGTGATCGACACCTACGTCAACCAGACGTACACCATCGTGGGCGATCCGGTCAGCGTGTACACGCCCGAGACCGATTACGGGTCGGGGCTCACCCAAGGCGTCACTGACCTGGACGGGGAGATCCAACAGCAATTGTTGGCGAACCCCGACGCCAACCTCGTCATCGTCGGTTACTCGATGAGCACCTCGATCCAGACGCAAGAAATGATCAATCTCGCGGCCGCCGGCGCACCCGACACCTCTGGCCTGAAATTCGTGCTGGCCGAGGATCTGCAAAGTCCCAACGGCGGATTCTTCACGCGGTTCCCGGACAATTTCAGCGCAAGCCTTCCGGCGACCCCGGCGGACACTCCGTACGACACCACCATCTACACCATCGAATACAGCGGGGCGTCCGACTTTCCGCAGTATTACGGCAACATGTACGCGGACCTGAACGCCGTCAACGGCTACGTCGACCTGCACCCCTACCTGCTGACCGGCTGGCCGGCCTACTTCGACCCGTCGACAGTCGCAAATGCGGTGGCGGAGAACACATCTGCGGGATACGACGGCAACACCGACTACTTTCTCATCCCGACGCAAAATCTGCCGTTACTGGACGGGCTGCACGCGATCGGCGGGAGCTCATCGTTCGTCGACCTGATCCAGCCCGACATGCGGGTGCTGGTCGACTTGGGTTACGACTGGACGGGCGACGCGGATGTCAGCACGCCCGCAACGCTTTCGAATCCGGACATCGATTTCGCCGCCGTCAACGACTATCTCGAAGCCGGCGCCAACCAGGGCATGATCGCTGCGCTCGTTGATCTCGGAATCCTGCCGCAGTCCGACCTGGCGGATATCGCGAATCTGTACCCGTACGTGCCGGATGTCGCGGGACTGATGGATGGTGCCCTCACCAACGACACCCTGGCGGCAGCAGATGCGACAGCGTCGCTCGATGCGCTGACGAGCGCCTTATCCGAATCAACGAACCCGCTGGTGGTGGAATTCGGCTCCTATTTCCCAGGAATGGCGGCTGACCTCGCTGACTACTTCCAGAATCTCGCCAGCCTCCTCTGACGGTTTACCTAAATTCGTTGAATACCAAGCCTATTGCGCTGATCACTGGAGCGACGAGCGGCATTGGCGAGGCTACGGCCTACCGCCTGCGGGACCGCGGCTACACCGTGTTCGCTACCGGCCGCAATCCCGAGGCGTTGAATGCGTTGCGCTCGAAGGGCTTACAAGCCCGTTCGCTCGACGTCACCGACGAGGCCGGCGTGGATCAACTCGTCGAGGAGATCATCGCCGAGCACGGCGGTGTCGATGTTCTGGTCAACAGCGCTGGTTACCCGCTCCCCCGCCCGCTCGAGCAGGTGGAGTTGAGTGAACTTCGGCACCTCTTCGAAACCAATGTGGTTGCCACACTTCATTTGTCGCGCGCTGTATTGCCGACGATGCGCGCGCAGGGGTACGGCAGGATCGTCACGATCGGGAGCACCGGCGGACGATTCACCAGCCCGGGCGCCGGTGCCTATCACACGGTGAAATACGCCATTGAGGCGCTTTCGCTGTCGATGGGCGCCGAGGTGGCACCGTTCGGTGTTCGCGTGGTGTTGATCGACCCAACTGGGACGCGAACGCCGTTCGTCAGTTCGCAATTCGAGACCGAGCATTCCTATCCCGACGACGATCCCTACGGCGACTTCAAGATTCGCTATTCCGAGACCACCCGCAGGTTGGCCACCGCGAAGGGTTTGACCGTCAGCGCCGACGCGGTGGCCCGCGCGGTGGTGCGCGCCGTCAACGCCAGGAATCCCAAGCCGCGCTACATCGTCGGGGCTTCCGGGAAAGTCACCGTACTCGCGCGAGCGCTACTGAGCGACCGGATGTGGGACCGCGTCATGACGACAGGCATGCGCGGCTGACGTCAGCGTAATCCCTGCTGCGTCAGCAATTCCCGAGGGCGCGACCCACATAGCAATCGGACCCCCAGCACGACGCTGAGGGCCCGACGGCGTTGGAGTGGGTGAGGCTTAGAACATGCTCGGTATCAGTGTGGCGAGGTCCGCGGCGAACTGCGTGCCAAAGTCCGAGGCGAACTGTGTGCTGAGGTCGGTGAGCAGCTGACTCAGCGTGTCGGAGCCCGCGCTGGCGCCAAAGCTTCCCAGCAGAGTGCTCAGATCCGCCGTCAAGCCGGTGGGGTCGGTGGATCCCGCCGCCGCGGCCACCGGGTCGCCGGCCAGGATGGCCGCCAGGTTCGCCGGATCTCCCGGGAAGAGGAAATCGGTCGCCAAAGTGTTGAGGTCGGTCGCCAGCGTCGGGTCCGTGTGGCCGCTGAAACTCTCTTGGAAGACCTTCACTAGATCGTCGCCGACCAGCGTGTAGTTGTAACCGCCGTACTCGCCGATGAGCTGTCCGGACGAGTTGACCAGGCCGTCGGCTTGGGGGTCCGTACTCGTCAGATAAGCCAGGTAATTCGGGTCGGTCAGGATGCCCTCGTTCGTATAGAGCGCCGGCAACTCGGGATTGATGTTGGCCAGCGCCTGGTCGACCTGTGCGAGTTCTGTCGGGCTGAAGTTGTAGGAACCCGTTTGCAAAAGTGCTATCGCATCGTTGATTTCGGGCTGGGTTGCGTTGTTCTGCAGCGCGAAGTTGTTTACATAATCCGCGAGCGACGTGTTGGTCGGATCCCAGGCGAGAACGTTTTGCAACAGGCCCAGTTGACTCTCGTCGGCGGGAAGATCACAGACCCCGGGGCAGGCCGGGCTCCCCGCGACAAACGGGTCGAAAGCGACGATCGAGCCCGCGGTGATGTTCTGGAAGGCGTCGAGAATTTCGGTCCCGGTAGGTATTTCGACACCCGATCCATCGATGCCACCGGTCGGCGCGGTGAACAAACTGTTGTAGAAGTTTTCGAAGGGTCCGAACAGGTTCAGCTTGAACGTGTCGCCGGCCCACGGCATGAAGTCACCGGTCCCGGTGCCGTCGACACCAGTGGTGCCGTCGAAGCCCAACGAGCCCGGGACATCACCGGTTGCACCGACATCAGGGCTGGGGTCTTCGAGACCAGGGTCGTCGCCGGGGGTGAAGGTGAAGCCATTCGTCAAGTCCGACAGCGGCACCTGCAACCAGTTCGAGAACAGGTCGAAGTGTCCGCCGGTTGAGTTTTCGGCGTTTCCGGCGAAGGCCTCGAAGAAGCCGATGTCGCGGTCGAAACCGGTATTGCCGGTGATGACCTCCGGCGGAGTCATCGGGGCGCAGGTCTGCGCATCGCAGGAGGCACTCGTCGGGAGTTCGGCCGCGGCCAGCAGACCGATCTGCTGCGCCAGCCCCGCCGTACCGTTCGCGTCGGCGATCGTGTCGATCTCAGGCTGGTCGAGCCCGGAGATCTGCGGCGCAAATGGGAGCGCCATATCGAATAGGCCCATGTAGTGCCCCAGGTCGCCGGGGTCGGTACCCCAGATGTTCGTGGCGCTGGGGACCCACCAGTCTCCGCTGAAAAGCAGTGAGTTGGCGAAGACATCGATGCCCTGGATCTCGTTGAAAGGGATGTTCACGACATCGTCGAACAGGTTGATCGGGACGTCAGTGACGTCGACGAGACGGGTCTCCATGCTGCGTACTGGGATGTGCGAGGCTTTCGGCGCGGCCGGCGTAAGAACAACCGCACTCGTCGCCGCAACCGCCGCCGCAGCAAGAACATACGCACGTGAAGCACCCTGCACGGCCGCCCCCTTCACCCCGATCGACAGTTGCCCGCTGAGCCTACACTGAACACAACCTGAGATTGAGGCTACCGGTAAGAGTGCCGTAAAGATCCCGTAATGCGAACTTCTCGGCCGCGAGGTGAAGGCCCGTTCACGGTCGACCTATTCGAGGCTTTAGCGGCTCGACCTTCCGGCGCAGGGAATTCATCGGTGAGAGGTCCTTTTAATGTGACGCTTTGCATTCGCGTATTCAACGACAATCGGACCCGCAGCATTGCGCTGAGGGTCCGATTATCCGTTTGCCGGCGGGTTTAGAACGTGCCGAGGATTGACTGCGGCACAAAGCTCGCCAAATCTGCGGAGATCTGCGCCGAGATATCGGCGAGCGCCGCGCTCAGTGCATCCGAGCCCACGGTGGTGCCGAGGCTCGCCAGCAGGGTGCTCAGGTCCGTCGAGAATTGCGAGAATTGGGACGGGTCGAAGTTGCCGAGCCCGCTGGCTGCAACCGCGGCCGCGCCGTCCGCTACGCCCCCGTTGTAAGGATCGGGGCTGGTCAGCGGAGCAGCAAGGAACCACAGGACCTCGGGAGTCGCGGCATTGAAGTTCCACTCGTTGTTGGTCGCCAGTGCCAGCAGGTCGTTGAAAACCAACTGCGGGTTATAGCCGCCGAATTCCGACACGAGCGGTCCCGTGCCGTCGTAGTCCACGTATGCGGGATCGGTGAAATAGCCGGCGTTGGTGTAGAGGTTCGCCAATTCGGGGTTGATCGAGATCAAAGCCTTGTCGACGTCCGCCAGCGTGTCGCTGTCGAGGTTGTAGATGCCGGTCTGCAGCAGCGCGGTCGAGGCGTTGATCTCATCCGGTGTCGGTTCGTTGACCAGCGACGGGTCTTGGTTGTATAGGGTCACCCAGTTCGCAAGCGTCTCGTTGCTCGGATCAGCAGCCGACATGGCCGCAATCAACTGCGGGATCTGGAACTCGCTGGGGATGTCGCACGCCGCCGGGCAGGCCGGGCTGCCGGCGGTGAAGGGGTCGAAGTCGATGATCGACCCGGCCAGCAGATTCTCGAAGGTATGGGTGACACCGTCGAGAGTGGGAACCTCGATCGGGTTCGACGCGGGGTCCTGCAGCAAGCTGTCGTAGAGGGTCTGGAACGGCTGCAGCAGGTTCAGATGGTAGTCAACGCCGTTCCACGGCATGGTGTCGCCGGGCCCGGTGCCGCCCTCGAACGGGTTGCCGCTGCTACCCCAGTTGAGGCCCCACGTACTCCCGTCCTGAACCGAACCGCCGGGATTGACGATGCCCGGGTCATTGGACCCGAACGTGTAGCCGTTGATCAGGTCCTGCAGCGGCACCTGGAAGAAGTTGGTGAACAGCCCGAAGGGCTCGCCGTTCGCGTCCGTCGCTTTCCCCATGAGGGCATCGAAGAACCCGATATCCCGGTCGAATTGGGTGCTACCGGTAATAACGTCCGGCGGTGTCATCGGGTAGCAGCTGATGGCGTCGCACGAGGAGCTGACCGGAAGCTCGGCGGCCAGCAATCCAGCGAATTCGTAGTTCAGACCCGGCTCGTATACACCGGAGGAGTTGGTGAAGCCCTCGGTGAACGCCGAGAACGGGATGAAGTTGTCGATCGTCGCGATGTGGGTGGGGTCGCCCGGGTCGATGCCCCAGAGGTTCGTCGAGCTGGGCACCCACCAGGTCCCGGTGAAGAGGAGCGAATTCGCCGCCGTGGCGAACCCGCCACCTTCGAGCTCGTTGTACGGAATGTTCAGAATATCGTTGAACAGGTTCACCGGGATGTTGGAAACGTCGGCGTCGATCAGCTTGGTCTCCATGCTGCGGACGGCGAGCGGGAGCTGTCGTGCCACTACTGGCGTGACGACGACGGCGCTCACAGCGGCAAGCGCCGCGGCGGCGAGGGCGTAGGGACGCGAAGCAGCCTGCACGGCTCCCCCTTCAAGCTCGGTCAACTCAACAGGAACTGAACTTACAGTAAGAATTTCTAAGTATGTCCAATTTTTGAAGAAATCGCTCGCGGCATTCAGTGACTCGGCTCACACAAAACTCATACAAAGCAGGAAGGTGCGCAAGACGAAATGAAACGTCCAATTTATTGGATGTTTCAGCTAATGCCGAAACGCATTTTTGGAGCCATTGCAATTGGCGTCGATTAGTAGGACGGACGTCTCAAATCTCGCGCGATCGGCGTGATCGCCAACGGGTAGCAGCGTCGGCGCCTAGAACGCGCTCAGCGCCGAAGTCGCCAGATCGGGCACCCATGCCGAGGTCAGGTCTTCGATCAGGGTGGCGAGATCTGCTGACATTCCGGTGGGATCGAACCCGCTGAACAATTCGCCCAGATCCAACGACATCACCGCGGGGTCGAGGCCACCAAGCAATGCACTCAGGTCGAACGACGCTGGATCGAAGGCGCCAACCAACGTGCTGAGATCCAACGAGCCGGGATCGACCAACTCGCTGACGCCCGATGAACCGGTGTCGATGCCGAACAGGTCCAGAATCCCCGGCAGGACCAGGGCGGGGTTCCAGCCGCCGTAGACCGGCTCGAACGCGGAACCGGGTTCGTTGATGAAGGCCAGGTAACCCGGGTCGGTCAGGAATCCGGCGTTGACGGCCAGCGCCGGCAGCGCGGGGTTGATCTCCTCCAGTTGCGCGAGGGCCCCATCAAGCTGCTCGCGCGTCAGGTTGAAAATTCCGGCCTGCAAAAGCGCGATGGATGCCGCGACCTGATCGGGAGTCGCGTTGTTGTTCGGGAACTCCGCACCAGGGTCGAACCCGGCGAGCCATGCCTGGATCATCGGGTTGGAATCGTTCGGGTCCAACATGTCCACCAGCGCGCGAGTGGTCAGGCTGTCGGGAATATCGCACATCGCCGGGCATGCCGGGCTGCCTGCCGTATAGGGGTTGAACGCCGCGATCAGCGATGCGGTGACGGACTGCAGAGACCGACCGAACTCGTCCAGAGTCGGGATCTGAATGCCGGTCCCCGAGATGTCTCCGTCGGTCCCCGGATCCTGCAGTAGGTGTTCCCAGTAATTCTGGAACGGCTGGAAGAAGTTGAGGTAGAACGTGTGTCCATTCCACGGCATCGCATCGCTGTCTCCGACCGTGCCGCCCACGAAGGGATTGTCGTCACCATTGAGGAAGCCGAATGCGGGATCTGCGTAGGCCGGGCCGCTGGGGCTGGTCGCGTCGTCAAAGGTGTGCCCGTTGATCAGGTCCTCGATCGGCACCTTGAACCAGTTCTGGAACAGCCCGAAGTTTTCCCCACTGCCCTGGCCGGTGAGGGCATTGAGGAAACCGATGGTCCGGTCGATCGACGTGCTGCCGGTGATGACTTCCGGCGGTGTCATCGGGAAGCAGGTCTCGGCGTCACAGGAATCGCTCACCGGCAGCTCGGCGGCGAGCAGGCCGTCGAGCTGGTACTGCAGTCCGCCAAGCCCTTGGCTGAAGTCCGGGAACGGCGCAAAAACGTTGGTGACCAGCGCGACGTGGGTCGGGTCGCCGGTGTCGACGCCCCAGAGATTCGTGGCGCTCGGCACCCACCAGTTCCCGCCGAAGAACAGCGAGCCGGCCACCGAGTTGAGGGCTTGCACCTCGTTGTAAGGAATGTTCGCGATGTCGGTGAGCAGGTTCATCGGAATGTTGAGCAAGGACTCGTCCACCAGCTGGATCTCGATGCTGAGCGTCGGTAGATGAATGGCTTGCTGCGCTATTGGAGTGACGGCGACCAGACTCGCCGTAGCCAAGATTGCACCGGCCATAACGCACGGACGCGCAGCAACCTGCATTGCGTGCTCCCCCTTCGATTGAATTAGCTGAATGGCACCTGAAGCTAAACTCAGAGGGCCTCAGCTGTCCCTATCGAAGGGGCAGTCTCTTTTGAATCTCATATCTATCTGGCCAACCTCATACGTGGAGGCATGTCCAATTAAATAGCGCCGGCGATTAATCCTTTAGCCATGCGCGGTTGCCGTAGGCGTCGAGATGCGCCACCTGCTCGACCGGCATTCGGGTGGTCGGCCCGTATCGCCCGCGCGGCCAGCCCAGTGCCACGACGCAGCATGGGGTGACCGAGCGTGGCAGGCCGAGGATTTTTCGGGCCCGCCCCACTCCCCACAGCGGCAAGGTGATCAACGAGGCGCCCAGACCCATCGCGCGCGCGGCCAGCAGCAGATTCTGCACGCTCGGATAGATCGACCCCCAGTATCCGGACACGGCGGCGTGCGGCATGAGCGAATACGGCGCACGGCCCTCGCGGATGGTGAGCCGCAGGCAGGCCACCACCAGGACCGGGATCTCGGTGAAATGGTCCACCTGCCATTGCGCCGCACGGATGACCTTGGCCAACGACTCGTCGTGGTCACCCGCACCGCTCAGCAGCCCACCGTAAGAGAACTTCCAGCCTTTGCGGTATCGCCCGGCCAGCTTCTTGATCAGGCGGCGGTCCTTGACGACGATGAACTCCCAGTTCTGGCCGTTGGCGCCGGTCGGTGCCCGCAAGGCCAACTCGATGCACTTCAGCACTATCGCGTCGTCGACCGGGTCGGGGTGCACGCGGCGCACCGCCCGCTGGGTCAACATCGCGTCCTGCAGCGGCATGTTCAGGCCGGCTAGCGCGTCCGACGTGGCCGGCGCCACCAGAAATGCATCGGCGTAGGGGGATTCGGCGTTCGGCGTGTCAGTCATCTCAGGCGTGCTCAATGACCCACTTGGCGGTGAAGTCCTGGACATCCGGTATCCCGTGGGCGAATTCGCGCGCGATGAAGCTCTCGACCGTCCCGCCGACCAGCGGAACTTTGAATTCCACCGTCCCGTTCAGCGTCAGCAGCGAGCCGTTGGACGTGGGCGCGACCGACGCGGCGGCCGAACCGGAGCCCGGTGCCCCGGAGACGGCGACGGTGATCTCCCCGCGAAGTCCATCGCCCGACGGCCTCCATGTCTCGGTATGCCGGACCTTGAGATCGCGTCGATAGAACTTCGAGACGATCCCGGGCAACAGGTCGCGACCCAGGTCCTGGGTGGTGGTGACCCGCACGGTCTGGTCGTCGTCGACGACCAACGACTCCAGCGCGGTGCTGCCATTGAGGGTCTCGAGCCGGGCCAGCCAATATTCCTCGGCGCTGAAGGCGGCATGAACCTGGTCGACGCTGGCGGGCGAGTCGACCGAGACATCGAACGAGCGAGGCATGACAGTCCTAGACCGGTTCCTGGCCCGGCACCGCCGAACTCTTGGCCAACAAACGGTCCGCCAAGCGGCCCGCGAAAATCCGCGTCTGCTCTAACTGTTCGGGCTGCACGTTCGTCGGCGGCAGCCGAAGTCCCAGTGACCTCTTGCGGTACTCGCCTGTGCCGAGATAGCTGGTCAGCGCCAGCATGGACCGGAGGTTGTCCCCGGGATAGGTGAAGTGGATTTCGTCGACATACCGGCCGCCCTGCTCCTCGGCGAGTTCACGCACCCCCTCCAGGTTGGCCTGCCAGAACGTGCGGCATACCACGAACACCGCAAACGGCTTGCCGGACAACAACTTACCTGCCTCGTCCGACTTCAGGAACGAGCGTAGCGGCATGCTGACGTTGTCCCACCAGGTCGGCGATCCAATCAGGATCAGGTCGTAGTCGGCGTCGCGCACTGTGTCCGGAGTTTGAATCTGTCCGGTCTCGTTGCGCTTCTGGGCTTGCAGCACGCTGAGCATGTCGGGCCACACCCGACGCATCGGGAAGCGGGAGAACTTCTCGGAGTACTTCGGGTCGGTGAATTTGATCTCGGCTTCGCTCACCTCGCACCCTCGGCTACGGAAAACCTCCCCGGCAGCGTCGAGAACCTTGTGCGCCTGCCCGGTGTACGAGTAGTACAGCAGCAAGACCCGCGGCGGCCGCGCGCCGCCACCGGCATTGGTCGTATCCGTCATGGCTCCTCCATCTCCAAATGTCGCACACTAGGCTTGGGCGCCGTGACCGACAAAGTTTCCATCGACCTCAGCGGTCCGTCGCAGACGATGCTGACCACCCTGTACTGCAAGGCACTGGACGCCGACTGGGACCGACCGATCCTGGGCGACGAGTACGCCAAGGCGGCGGTGGCCCGAATCGACTACGACTGGGGTGAACTCAAAGTCGCCAACCGCTGGACGCCGCTGGTGACGGTGCGGACCGCCCAATTCGACGTGTGGGCCGCCGAGTTCCTGGCCGCCCATCCCGACGCCAACGTGATCCACGTCGGATGCGGTCTGGACAGTCGGGTGTTCCGGCTGGATCCCGGGCCGGGCGTGGAGTGGTACGACGTCGACTATCCGGCGGTAATCTCGTTGCGCGAGAAGGTTTTTCCGAGCCGACGTAATTACCATCTGGTCGCCACGCCGGCGACCGACCCGTCGTGGCTTGACCAGATCCCGGCCGGCCGGCCGACATTGCTGCTCGCCGAGGGCATCAGCATGTACCTGACCGAGGAGGACGGTATCGCGCTGCTGCAGCACGTCATCGACCGGTTCGGATCCGGCGAGATCCAGATCGACTACTACAGCCGGCTGGTGGTCCGATCGCAGAAAACTCACCGCCTGCAACGGCAGTCCGGTTCGAAACTGTATTGGGCCGTCAACCGGCCGTCCGATGTTCTCGATCGTCTGTCGGGCGCCCGATTGGTCGACGGCGTGACGTTCTTTGACGCCAGTACGTTCGGTCGCGCTTCGGGAGTGTTCCGTGTGATGCGCCAGTTGGTCCGGCCCTTGCCGCCGCTGCGCCGAACCTTCCAGTACCACCGCTACGCCTACGGACCGGTTAGCTGACGCCCGCGTACTGCTCGGCGACTTCGCTCAGCAGCGTTTGGATGGCCTCGATCGACTTTTCCGGCTCCGGCCCGTGTGAGTGATATTCGACGTTGAGCTGTTCGGCGTAGATCTGGGTGAAGTAGATCTCGATGCCGGCGCTGACCGCAAAGTACAACTCACCGTGGGTGGCGGTGACTTCCACGCCTTTGGGCGTGCGTACCGGGGGCACCAAGCCGTTGTCGGACAACAGAACAACGTCGGGCATACCCGGCGCGTTGCCGACGTACTGCGGGCTGAAGTGCAGGCGGGACTGCTGGATCACGCCCTCGTCCAGATCTCCTTTGAATGTCGCCGCGATGTCGCGGGCAAGCTCGACCACGGTGGTCTTCTGGTTGATCTCGGCGAGGTAGGTGCCCAGCCCGACCGGGTTCGTGCATCCGGTCGCCGACACCGGCGGTGACAGGAAGTAACGCAGATCGACGGTGTAGATGAACGGCACCGGGATGTTCACCCTGCCCCGCACCTGCCACTCCGCGATCAGGATCGCCGCCGACAGCACCGAGTGCAGACCCAGCTTTTCGGCGCGGCAGAGCTCGACGATGGCGTGCGTCTGGCTCTCGCTGAGCCGGCACGACACCATCGGAACACGCACCGGCGAAGCGGGTTTCACGCCGGTGTCGCCGCGACGGGAGGGCGGCAGGTCGTAAGCGAACAGCGCCGGCATGAATCGCTCGATACCTGAACGCGGCCCTTTCCGGATCCCCCGGTCGGCAAGCACGGTCTCGATCGACTCCGGTGCGGGCTGCGCGGTCACTGGACCGGTCTTCCCGTTGGTGACCAGATCGGTGTAGAAGGACAGCAATTCCTCGATCAGGCCGTACATGTGGTGACCGTCGGCCAGCGCATGGTGGACGTAGAGCGTCGGATGCGCCTGCCCGTCGCGGATGAACAGGCGCAGATGCACCAGCGATTCGCCCTGATCGAAATGTGGCGGCGGGTTGTCGGTCTGCGATGCGTCGACCTCGATGACCTCGAGTCCCGAGTGCATGAGGTCGTCGGCGACCAGCTCGTGACGGCCGTCGCCGCCGCGTTCGAGGCGCGCGGTCAGCACCGGGTGCGCCTCGAGTAGCAGGTCGAAGGCGTCCGTCAGCGCGTCGACATCAATCGGACCCTCGAGGTGCGCGGACAGACCCACGAAGTTGTGCGTCTCAGCGAGCATTTCCTCGCTGAGTGCCAGCTTGCGAATGACCGACGATGGAAACACGGTTGCCTTTCTAGCCTTGTCGAGATCTACGACAGGTCGACGAGTTCCATTTCGTCACTGCCGGAGTCCATCTCGTCTTGCGCAAGCGCTTCCCGGATCAGCTCCAGCAATGTCTGGGAGAACCCGCTGGCAAGTGACTGCACGGTGGCCCCGTCGACCCGCCGGCTGTCGTACCACCAATCCAGGTGCAGCACACCGGCCGTGCGGAATACCCGCAACTCTATTCCGTGGCCTAGGCCCGGAATCGCCTCGCGCACCGGCAATGCGGTGTCGGAGTCGAATCGGACCGCGACATCGTCGCCCAGCGGCGGCAGATCGGGAATCGTGCCGATGTAGGAGAAGAAGATGTCAGCCGGACCGGCAGCGCCAAGCTGCCGCGCTGTCGGGGCATACAAGTAGCGCAGCAGCCCATAGCCGATTCCGTAGTGCGGGACGGCAATCAGCGTGTTGTGCACGTCGTCGAGCAACTGCTTGGCGCCGTCGTCCTTGGCGCAGGTGAGCGCGATGGGATAGATGGTGTTGAACCAGCCGACGGTGCGGCGCAGGTCGACGTCGGGCTTGAGCACCGATCGACCCTCGCCGCTGAGGTCGACGGCGACGGTCCCCTCACCGACCTGGTGGGCGATCGTCCGACCCAATGCGGCCAACAGCATTTCGTCGATCGGCACCCGCAGCCGTCGACGGGCATCGTCGATCTCGGTTGTCTCCGCGACGGTCAGCGATGACGCGCTCCGGGCCAGATCCGGCAGCCCGGGCGCGCCGGCGGTCTGCGCGCTTGCCACCTTCAGCGTCGACGCCGTTGCCGTGTTCAGCCAGTAGTCGCGGCTCTCCACGACCGCCGGGTGGACGGCCAATGCCGCGCAGCGCTGCGACCACTCGGTCCACGGCGTCGTGACCGGTTGCAACGCAATCTCTTCGCCGGCCAGTTGTTGCCCGAAAGCGGTGAAGATATCGGTCAGCAGGATGTCGCGCGACGCGTTGTCGGCCACGATCGCCCGCACGCTGATCGCGAGGTAGCACGAGCCGCCCGGCACCCCGTTGACATAGGTCGCGATCAGCGGGTTAGACGGATCCTGTTGGCGGACTACGTCTATCAGTGTCGACAGCAGCGCATCGCGTTCCTGCGGCGTGCCTGGTTTGATGTCTTCCGGCAGCGAGCGGACGGCCAAGTCGGCGAAGTCGCCCGGCTCACTGATCACCTGTTCCCACGTGCCTGCGCGTTCGACGAGTCGCAGACGCAACGCCTCGTGATGGTTGCGCAACGCGGTCAGTACCGCGCAGACGTCGTCGACCTGTACGTCGGGGCGCAGTTGCAGGATCAGTGGAACTCGCCACTGCTCACGCTCACGCACGCCGTGCTCGAGGAAGTACGAGATGTTCGGCGGCACCGGCGGATGCGTGACGTCGCCCGGCGCCTGCCGGGCCAGGCCGCCGGCCGCATAGCGAGCCGTCAGCGCCCTGGCCAACGCGGCCACCGTTTGGTTCTCGTAGAGATCCTGCGGGGTGAGGTCGAGGCCTTCGTTGGACGCGGTCATCGCGACGCTGATCGCGACCAGCGAATCCCCGCCCAGCTCAAAGAAGTTCGCGTTACGTTCGACACTGGGCAGGCCCAGGCACTGGCTCCAGATGCGCTGCAGCGTCGCTTCCATCGGCGACTGGCCGCTCTTGGCTGCCGGGGCAGCGTCGGCGGCGCCCACTGCGGCGGCGGCCCCGTTGGTCGCAGCGGCGTCGCCTGTCCACACGTTCGCGCGGTGTTCGATCCAATGCCGTTGACGCTCGAAGGGATAACCCGGCAGCGTCACCAGTTTCCCGGACTCTCCGCCGCGCAGGGGCGACCAGTCGACATCGACGCCGGCCGACCAGAGTTGACCCAGCGCGAGCAAGAATGCGTCGCGGTCGTCGCGGTTCTGCGCGTGATGGCGCATCAACCGCACCGCGCGATGGCCGGTTGACCACCGGGGGTGCCGGCTGGCCGAGGACGTCAACGTCCCACCGGGTCCGACCTCGACCAGGATGCGGTTCGGCTCGCCGAGCAACACGTCAACCTCGTCGGAGAATCGGACCGTCGAGCGCACCTGGCGCGCCCATGTCGACGGGTTGGTGGCCTCACTGGCAGCCAGCCAGGTCCCGGTCACGTTGGACAGCAACGGAATCTGCGGTTCACGCAGCGTCTGACGGGATAGGAAGCCGGTGAACTCCGGGATCATCGAGTCCATCAGGCGCGAGTGGAATGCGTGCGACGTCCGGACGCGGCGCGCGACGATGCTCTTCTCGGTGAGGCGTTCGCTGAACTGGCGAATGCCTTCCTCGGAGCCGGCAACGACGCAACCACCCGGCTCGTTGATCGCGGCGATGTCGACCTCACCGTTCAGGTATTCGGCCACGGCCTCGGGGCTCAGCGCCACCGCGACCATCACGCCACGGGGCGCCGCGTGCATGAGACGGGCGCGCATCGAGACCACCTTGATGGCGGTCTCGATGTCGAAGACCCCGGCGATGGTGCCGGCGACGTACTCGCCGATGCTGTGCCCGGCCAGCGCCGCGGGCTTGACGCCGTAGCTCTCGATCAGTTTGGCCAGCGCGTACTCGACGGTGAACAGCGCCGGCTGGGTGCGGTCGGTGCGCTCGAGATTGCGGGCTGTTCCTTCAAAGATCTCGGCGCGCAGGTCGATGCCGAGCTCGTCGTTGAACACGGCCGCGCACTGGTCGAAGTGCTCGGCGAACACCGGCTCGTGGTCGTAGAGCCCGCGTGCCATCCCGATGTGCTGTGCGCCCTGACCGGGGAACAGGAAGACCACCTGGTCCGAATTATCGGTGTTCCCGACGAATTCGCCGATGAAGACGTTGTCGTTCTCAGCGGTCTCCAACACGGTTCTCGCGTGCTGCTCGTCGTTGACGACCGCGGCCATCCGGATCTTGTCTTTGCGGCGACGGCCGAGCGTGTAGGCAACATCAGCCAGGCTCAGCGCGTCGTCGCCGGAGATCTCAGCGGCCAGCGACTTGCGTGACTGCTCGAGCGCCTCGGGGCTTCGCGCCGACATCAACAGCACCTGCGGCCCCGACGACGGGGTCGACGCGGGTACCGGGGGTGCTTCTTCGAGGACGACGTGGGCGTTGGTGCCACCCACACCGAAGGAGCTGACCCCGGCGCGCAGCACGCCGTCCCATTCCCACGGGCCGTATTCGCTGCGGACCTTGAAAGGTCCACGGTCGAGGTGCAATTCGGGGTTCGGGCTGGTGTAGTGCAGCGTTGCGGGGATGGCACGATGCTTGAGGCAGAGGATAGCCTTGATCAGGCTGGCGATGCCGGACGCGGATTCCAGATGACCGATGTTGGACTTGACCGAGCCGACGTAGCACGGGCCGGAGCGGGTCTCCTCGGATACCTCGAAAGCCTGTCGCAGGCCTTCGATTTCGATCGGATCGCCCAGCGGCGTGCCGGTGCCGTGCGTCTCGATGTAGCTGATCTCCGAGGCGTCGACCTCGGAAATGGCGTGCGCTTCCGCGATGACGTCGGCCTGCCCAGTCGCGGTCGGGGCGGCGTATGTCATCTTCGTGGAGCCGTCGTTGTTCAGCGCCGATCCCCGGATCACGGCGTGGATTCGGTCGCCGTCGTCGACGGCATCCTGTAGAGACTTCAGCACCACCACACCGACACCGCTGCCGAAAATCGTGCCGTCGGAGCGCGCGTCGAACGGCCGGCAGTGCCCGGTCGGCGACACCATCGAGCCCGGGGCATACCAATATCCGACGTGATGCGGGATGCGCAGCGACGCACCGCCGGCCAACGCCAGCTCGCACTCGCCGTTCAGGATGCTCTGGCAGGCCAGGTGCACCGCGACCAGCGCCGAGGAGCAGGCCGTCTGCACCGACAGCGCGGGGCCACGCAGATTCAGTGCGTACGCCACCTTGGTGGCCAGATAGTCCTTGTCGTTCTGCATCGACAGTTCGACCATGTCGAACGTGATGCCTTGTCCCATCACCACATTCGGGTCCCGGTTGGACATGATGTTGTGCAACAGGTAGCCGCTCGTGGTACTGGTCGCATAGACACCCACCGTGCCCTCGATCTCGGCCGGGTCGTAGCCGGCGTCCTCGATCGCGTGGAACGCGGTCTGCAGGAACAGCCGGTGCTGCGGGTCCGTCGAGCGCGCCGCCTGCGGGGTGAAACCGAAGAAGTCGGCGTCGAACTCGTCGATGCCGTCCATCAGTGCGGCACGGCGCACGTAAGCGTGATTCGAGAGTGTCTTCTCGGGAATGCCCTCGGCCAGCAGGTCATCTTCGGCCAGCGTGACGATCGACTCCTCGCCGCGGCGCAGGTTGTCCCAGAATGCCGACAGCGTGTTGGCGCCGGGCAACCTGGCCGCCATGCCGACCACCGCGATCGCGTTGGGCGGCAGTTCGCTGTTGCTGGTCACACTCGATCTCCTACCTTTCGCCTGGCGGCGGCACGCTGCCTGGCCGCGGCGCGCTGCTTGGCTCGGTCACGAACCCCGCTGCCGCTGTCAGCCTTGTCCCCGGCCGCCAGGCCCAGCTGACGGATCAGGTCGGTGGTCAGCGCGGCCAGCGAGGCGCCCTGCAACAGCAGCGCCACGGGCGGTTCCACACCGAAGTCGCCGCGAACAGTGTTGCGGATACGCACCGCCATAAGCGAATCCATGCCCAGCTCGGTCAACGGCTGATCGGCGTCGAGCGTGCTGCCCTTCGGGTAGCCCATGATGGCCAGGATGCGGCCACTCAGTCGCGCGATGACGACCCGAGTGACTTCGGCAGCGTCCATCTCGCGCAACGCATCGGGGCCCGCCCAATCGTCGTCGTCGCTGTCGATATCGAGTTCCTCGGCCAACTTCCCGAAATAGCCGAGTTGCTGAATCTCGGGGAACGCGGCGGCGGCCCGGTCCAGCCGCAGCCGGGCCACCCCGATGTTTGTCGGCTGGCTGGCAAGGATGGCCTCCAGCGCCTCGATCCCCTCGGCCGGCGAAATGGGATCCAGCGCGCTGAAGGTCAGCGAGCGGGCCACGCCGATGTCGGACCACTGGCCCCAGTTGATCGTGGTGGCAGGCAATCCCGACGCCCGTCGCCAATCGATCAGGCCGTCAAGCCAGGCGCTGGCGGCGGCGTACGCGCCCTGCCCGGGCGCTCCCAGCAGTGATGATGTCGAGGAGAAACCGACCCACCAGTCGAGTTCGTTGCCGACGGTGGCCACGTGCAGCCGCAGGGCGCCAATGGCTTTCGGTGCCCACACCCGCTCCAAGCTGTCCTGGCTGAGGCCGGCGACGATCTGGTCGTCGAGCACCACGGCGCTGTGCATCAGGCCCCGCAACGTCAGGCCGGTCTCTTCGGCCGCGCTGACGAGTCGCTCGGCGACACCGGGTGCGGCGATATCGCCGAGCACGACCGCGATCTGGGCTCGCTGCTGGAGTTCCTCGACCAGGGCTTGGGCCTCGTCGGACGGCGTGGACCGGCCGTTGAGCACCACGCGTCCGGCACCGCTGTCGACCAGCCAGCGCGCCATGGCCAAGCCCAGCCCGCGCAGACCACCGGTGATGATGTAGGCGCCGTCCGGCCGGACCACCGTACCGGTCTTGGCAGTGCGCAGCGTTGCGCGGGAAAGCCGCTTGGCGTACCGCTTTTCGCCACGCCAGGCGATCACATCGTCGCCGCCCAGCCCTAGCTCGGCGGTCAGAGGTGTGACGGTGTCACCGGACAGGTCGACCAACGTGGTGCGCAGGTCCGGATGCTCGTAGGCCAGCACCCGGATCAGACCGGTCAGGGCGCTGATCGACGGGTCGCCCGACTCACCGTCATTGACGGCCAGTCCGTCGCGGGAGACCACCCACAGCCGCGGCGGCTTGCCGTGCCATCCGGTCAGGATGGTGCGCACCGTCGACGCGAGGCCCCACGTCAGCGCCCGGCCGCGGCTCGCAGCGTCACCGGTCTCGGAGCCGTCGAATGTCTGCTTTCCCGCGAAGATCACGACGCCCACCGGCGGCAGTTCGGCGTCTCCTGCGGCCTGCGAAAAGGCTTCCAGGACCGCCGATTCCTGGGACAGGTCGGCGGCGATGACCCGTCGGGTCGGTGAGCCGAATGTGGCGACGAACTCCTTGGCCACCGCCTCGCCTTCGGCACCGTCGTTCAGCACCAACCAGCTGCCGTCCGGCGCGGAAGCCGCGTCCACCGGGGTCTCGACCCATTCGGTGTCGAAGATCTTCTGCTCCAACGGCATTGGCACCGTACGACGCTGCACGCGTTGCAGGTAGATGCCGCTGATCTCGGCGGTCGGAGTACCCGTCTCGTCGGTGATCAGGACGCGACCCATGATGCCGGCTCCGTCGCCGTCGGGGTTGAGCAACTCGGCGCGGCAGCGGGCACGACGCCCGACCTCGCCGAACACCCGGATCTTCTCGAATGCCACTGGCAGGTAGGTCGCCTCGTCGGAATCGGCCAACGACTCGCTCGACAGCGCGGCGGCCAGGCCCTGCAGTGCGGCATCGAGCAGCACCGGGTGGATGCGGTATCCGCGGTGGCCGGTCGCCTCGTCGGGCAGGACGATCTCGGTCTCCGACGTGCCGTTCGGCCGCCGCACGATGCGGGTCAGCGCGGCGAACGCCTGCCCGTGGTGCAGGCCGGTCGCGCGCAGCGCGGAATACAGGTCGGCGGGCGAGAGCACCGTGCCGGGCTCCGATGACGCGGCGGGCACTGCTGGTGGTTCCGATTGCCCCACTTCGACTTTCGCGACGGCGTGCCGGATCCAGGCGCCGGTGGCCGAGCGTGAATGGATCTCGACGCGGATCTCGTCGCCGTCCTTCTCGCCGCGGGTCAGTTGCGTGGTGAGCTGGGTCGAGTCGTTCAGCGGCAGCATCTGCTCGACCTCGACGCCGACCGACACCGACTGCGCAGGCAAGCCGAGCGCTTCGCTGGCAGCGGCCAGGGCAATCTCGCCGAACCCGGTGCCGGGCATGACTGGTTGGCCATGCACCTTGTGGTCGAGCATGTAGGGAACGAGTTCGAGCCCGACGTCGGCGGTGAAGACGTGGTCGCGGCCGGACGGCAGTTCGACGTGCGTGCCCAGCAGCGGGTGGGCACTGGCGGGCTGCCGGTTGGTCGCCGTCGGCGCGGCCCAGTAGCGGACGTGCTGCCACGGGGTCGGTGGCAGATCCACGATTTTCTTTGTGCCATTGGCAGTTTCCGCCGCGGCGATCGACGGTGGCCGAACCGTCGCCAGCTGGGTGTGGAGCGTGAGCGTCTCGGGGTTGTCCCGCGTCAGTGTTCCTGCGACCCGGGCGCCGCCACGGGGCTTGGCCGACTCCAGCGTGCCGTTGATGGCGTGGCTGAGCAGCGGGTGGGGGCTGACTTCGACGAAGGCGGAGTGGCTTTCGGCGGCTTTCGTCACCGCCTGGCTGAACCGCACCGGGTTACGCAGGTTCACCACCCAGTAGTCGGCGTCGAACTTCGGCGCCGCCTCGTCGGCTTGGCCAACCGTGGAGATCAACGGGATCTTGGGCGTCATCGGCTTCAAATCGGACAGTGCTTCTTTGAGCTCAGCCAGGATCGGGTCGACCGTCGGATGGTGCGAGGCCACATCCACCTCGATGCGACGGGCGAGCAGACCTTGCGCGTCGACCG
>NZ_DATNJW010000338.1:0-2899 GCF_035603715.1 Mycobacterium sp.
TGGCGGTGTCCGCGTGTAGCTCATCGCCCGCGCCGCCGGCCGTCGACGAACTCGAAGCACAGTTGACCCTGGCCCGACGTGACAGCGAACTGGCCACCGCGGCGGCCGTGGGCGCACCGCAGCCGGTGAACGCCGCGCTGACAGAAGTCGCCGCGGAACGAACCAAACATGCGCAGGCGCTGACAACCGAAATCGCACGCCTGGCGGTCAACCCGACGTCCACGTCGCGCGAGACGACCACGCCGAGCACCCCCACCCCTGCCGGCACGGCTCCCCCGCCGCCGCTGGCCGACGTGGTCCGGTCGTTGCGGGCGTCGGCGGACAGCGCCCGGCAGCTGGCGGGCACATCGTCGGGTTATCGCGCCGGACTGCTCGGCTCGATCGCCGCCTCCTGCACCGCGTCCTACAGCGTCGCGCTGGCCTTGGGAGCCGCGTCGTCGTGACCTCCGCTGAACCGTCACCCGCGTCTACGCCGTACGACACCGCGCTGAGCGCTGCGCTGAGCAACGAGCATGCGGCGATCTACGGCTACGGCATTGTGTCGGCGCACTGCGCACCCGAGGTGAACACCCTGGTGTCGTCCGCGCTGAACCAGCACCGGCAGCGGCGCAATGAGGTCATCGCGTCGCTGGCCGGCCGCTCGGTGAGTGCTCCGGTGGCCGCCGCGGGTTATCAACTACCGATGCCGGTCAACAACCCCAGCGATGCGGTGCGACTGGCCGTGCGCATGGAGCAGGACACCGAAGCAACCTGGCGTGCTGTCATCGAGCAGGCTCAGAGCGACCAGGACCGCACGTTCGCCGTGACGGCGCTGACCCAGAGCGCGGTGCTGGCCGCCAAATGGAAGCAGGCGCAAGGAGATTGGCCGATCACCACGGCCTTCCCCGGCGCCGACTAGCCCGCGACCGCGGCGGTGATGTCGGTGGCCAGTCCGGCGCCGGCCGTCAGCTCGCGAGTCTCGCCGCTGAATCTGTTGCGCAGCTCGACTTTTCCGTCTGCCCAGCCACGGCCCACCACTACGATCCAGGGCACACCCAGTAGCTCGGCGTCCTTGAACTTCACCCCGGGTGATGCCTGCCGGTCGTCGAGCAACACCTCGATGCCCAGCCGATCCAGATCCGTGGCCAACGCGGTAGCCCCCGCCCGCGCTTCGGCGTCCTTGTTGGCGATCACCAGATGCACATCGAACGGCGAAACCTCGGACGGCCAGCGCAGTCCCAGCTCGTCGTGATGCTGTTCGGCGATGACCGCCACCAGCCGCGACACCCCGAGGCCGTAGGAACCCATGGTCAGCCGCACCGGCTTGCCGTCTTCCCCGAGCACATCGACGTTAAAGGCATCGGTGTACTTGCGGCCGAGCTGGAAGATGTGGCCGACCTCGATGCCGCGCGCCGACACCAGCGGCCCCGCTCCGTCGGGCGACGGATCGCCGTCGCGCACCTCAGCGGCCTCGATGGTGCCGTCAGCGATGAAATCGCGGCCGGCGACCAACCCGACGACATGCCGCCCGACCTGGTCGGCGCCAGTGATCCAGCTGGTGCCATCCACCACCCGCGGATCGACCAGGTAGCGAACACCGTTGTCCAGCAATGCTTTCGGACCGATATAGCCCTTCACGAGGAAGGGGTATTTGGCGAAGTCGGCGTCGTCGAGCAACGCGTACTCGGCAGGCTCGAGCGCGGCGCCCAGCCGTTTGTCGTCGACCTCGCGGTCACCGGGCACGCCGATCGCCAGTAGCTCCCAGTCCCCGCCCGGCTGGCGCACCTTGAGTAGAACGTTCTTCAGGGTGTCGGCCGCGGAGACGTCA
This sequence comes from Mycobacterium sp., assembly GCF_035603715.1. Classification (GTDB taxonomy): domain Bacteria; phylum Actinomycetota; class Actinomycetes; order Mycobacteriales; family Mycobacteriaceae; genus Mycobacterium. The sequence continues at coordinate 1,808 of NZ_DATNJW010000338.1, forward strand.
CGGCCCAGGTCGGCGCCGTTGGCCCACTCGACCAGGGTCGCGATGGTCGGGGTGTCGCCGGTGTCATGGACCACCGCCTCGGGTAGCCCGTCGATGGGCCCTGCCTCAGGGCGGGCGGTGACAACGGCCTCGACGTTCGCCGCGTAGCCGGATTCCAGGCACCGCACGAAGGTGTCCTCACCGACCGGGCTCTCGGCCAAGAACTCTTCGGAAGCGCTGCCGCCCATCGCCCCCGACACCGCCGACACGATGACGTAGCGCACCTGGAGCCGCTCGAAGATGCGCTGATAGGCCTCCCGATGCGCGTGATAGGCCGCCTTGAGCCCGGCGTCATCGAGGTCGAACGTGTAGGAATCCTTCATCACGAACTCGCGCACCCGCAGCAGGCCGGCCCGGGGCCGCGCCTCGTCCCGGTACTTGATCTGGATCTGGTAGAGCACCAGCGGAAGGTCTTTGTAGGAGCTGTACTCCCCCTTCACGGTCAGCGCGAAGACTTCTTCGTGGGTCGGGGCCAATAGATAGTCGTTGCCGCGGCGGTCTTGCAGCCGAAAAATGCCGTCGCCGTACTCGGTCCACCGGTTCGTCGTCTCGTACGGTGCCCGCGGCAGCAGGGCCGGGAACAGGATCTCCTGTCCGCCGATCGCGTTCATCTCGTCGCGCACGACCCGTTCGATGTTCCGCAGCACCCGCAGGCCCAACGGCAGCCAGCTGTACAGCCCCGGCGCGATCGGTCGCACGTAGCCGGCACGGATCAGCAGCTTGTGGCTGGCTACTTCGGCATCGGCGGGGGCGTCGCGCAGTGTGCGCAAGAACAGCTCGGACATCCGGGTGATCACAGCGCGCCAGCCTAACTAGTAATGAGTGATAACCGCCAAACGACAACCACGGCTGCGATCCGCGAGGGATGACAGCCGTGGCTTCTGTTGGGCGAAGCGACGAGCTAGAGCTCGCCGGCGTCGATGGCGTCCTTGACTTCCTGCGCGTGAGCCACCTGCTCGGCGGTGTAGCCGATCAGCAGCGACACCCCGCCGACGATGACGGCGACGCCGGCCACCCACAGCAACCCGTAGGTGTAACCGTGGTCAAGGGCAT
>NZ_DATNJW010000339.1:0-2239 GCF_035603715.1 Mycobacterium sp.
CCGACACATGTCCGCACCGGTCCTTCGGTACGTCGATGCGCCGAGGCCGAAGTCTCGCGCTGGATCACGGCTTAGTTTACCTGCACCCAACCAGTGGTCAGAACCCCCCGCATGGCCGCGGTCCGCGTTGTCGACGCGTTAGTGATCGTGCGCCAGTCCGTGAGCCGCATCCTGCTCGGGATGGTCGGCCTCCTGGTCGGGCGAGTCGCCGCGGATGTCGATCCGCCATCCGGTCAGCCGGGCGGCCAGCCGCGCATTCTGGCCTTCCTTTCCGATGGCCAGCGACAGCTGGAAGTCGGGCACGACCACGCGTGCGGCCCGGGCGCTCTCATCGATCACCGTCACCGAGACGACCTTGGCCGGCGACAACGCGTTGGCGACGAAACGCGCCGGGTCCTCGTCGAAGTCGATGATGTCGATCTTCTCTCCGGACAGCTCACTCATCACGTTGCGCACCCGCTGACCCATCGGTCCGATGCAGGCGCCCTTGGCATTCAGACCGGGAACGCGAGACGCGACCGCGATCTTCGAACGATGACCGGCTTCGCGTGCCACCGCCACGATCTCCACCGAGCCTTCAGCGATCTCGGGGACTTCCAGCGAGAAGAGCTTGCGTACCAGGTTGGGGTGGGTGCGCGACAGCGTGATCACCGGCTCGCGCACGCCACGGCTGACGCCCACCACGTAGCAGCGCACTCGGTCGCCGTGCTCGTACGCCTCGCCCGGAACCTGCTCGGCCGCGGGAATCACCCCTTCGGACCCTTTGGTCTCACTGCCCATCCGAACGACGACCAGACCACGCGAGTTGGCCCGGCTGTCGCGTTGGATCACGCCCGCGACGATCTCGCCCTCATGGGTGGAGAACTCGCCGTAGGTCCGCTCGTTCTCGGCGTCGCGGAGCCGCTGCAACATCACCTGTCGTGCGGTCGTGGCGGCGATGCGGCCGAAACCCTCCGGGGTGTCCTCCCATTCGTTGAGCACGTTGCCGTCTTCGTCGAGCTCGCGAGCCAGCACGCGGACCGAACCCGATTTGCGGTCGATGTCGATGTGCGCGTCGGGCTGATGGCCCTCGGTGTGCCGATATGCGCTCAGCACCGCGGCCTTGACGTCCTCGAGCAGGTCGTCGAACGAGATGCCTCGCTCCACGACTATCGCGTGCAGAGCGGCCATGTCGATGTTCATCTTGTGCCCTCCGTCTCCGCGCTTCGATCGCCCGTCGCCAGCTCCATCTCCCGGTGGGAAGGAGTCGAAAATTCCACCTGGACAACAGCTTTCGAAATGCCACCGAGCGAGATCGGCCGGACCGCCCAGTCGCGGGCGCGGTCGTCGCGAACCACCAGGCTCAGCGTGCCGTCGTGCAACTCGCCGACTCGACCGGTGACCTGCGTCCCGTCTGCCATGACCAACTCGACCTTGCGTCCCCGCGCGCGGCGAAAGTGCTTGTCGCTGGTCAGCGGGCGATCGACCCCCGGTGACGTCACTTCCAAGACGTAGCTGCCGTCGAGGTCGGGCGCCGCGTCCAGCAGGCTCGACGCCGAGCGAGAGAGCACCGCGATGGTGTCCAGATCGAGTGCGGTGTCGCCATCGGCGATCACGGTGATCCGCGGCGGCTGCGCCCGCGAATCAATGACGACGTCCTCAATTTCGTACCCTGCGCGCGCGAACTCACCATCGAGCAGCTCGATCACCTGCGTCTGCGACGGTAGCCCGGTGGTCACGGCGAGCTCCTCATCTTGAGTTGTCCGGTCAGGCAGCCCCGCGACGCGCGATCGGCGCGCCCTAGGAGCCAGCAATCAACGATACGCCAGGAATCCGTTGTAAGACGTGATCGCGACGAGTTCACCTGGCGTTACGGGCAGCCGTCCGGCAATGGCAGGATGTTGCTGTGCTGCGCCCAGAGCCTGGTTTCGATCCGATCGTGAGCAGGCGCCGTGTCTTGGTGGGCGGCGCGGCGCTGGCGGTGCTCGCAGTGGCGGTGTCCGCGTGTAGCTCATCGCCCGCGCCGCCGGCCGTCGACGAACTCGAAGCACAATTGACACTGGCCCGAGGTGACAGCGAACTGGCCACCGCGGCGGCCGTTGGCACACCGCAGGCGGTGAACGCCGCGCTGACAGAGGTCGCCGCCGAACGCGCCAAACATGCGCAGGCGCTGATGACCGAAATCGCGCGCCTGGCGGTCAACCCGACGTCAACGTCCCGCGAGACAACCACGCCGAGCACCACCACCCCGGCGACCGCC
>NZ_DATNJW010000340.1:0-19467 GCF_035603715.1 Mycobacterium sp.
TCCAGTTTGGTGTTGTCGGTGTCGATCGCGATGATCCGTTTGGCACCGACCAGTGCCGCACCGGCGATCGCCGCATCGCCGACGCCGCCACACCCGATGACGGCAACGGTGTCGTCGCGGGTGACCGCGCCGGTGTTGATCGCCGCGCCCAGACCGGCCATCACCCCGCAGCCCAGCAGACCCGCCACGGCCGGGTCGGCGGCGGGGTTGACCAAGGTGGCCTGGCCGGCAGCCACCAGCGTCTTGTCGGCGAACGCGCCGATCCCGAGCGCCGGTGTCAGTTCGGTGCCGTCGGTGAGCGTCATCTTCTGTTCGGCATTGAACGTGTCGAAGCACAGCTGCGGCCGCCCACGCTTACAGGCCCGGCACTGCCCACAGACCGCGCGCCAGTTCAGGATGACGAAATCGCCCGGCGCGACGGCGGTTACGCCTGCGCCGACGGATTCGACGGTGCCCGCGGCCTCATGGCCGAGCAGGAACGGGTACTCGTCGTTGATGCCGCCCTCGCGGTAGGTCAGATCGGTGTGGCAGACCCCGCACGCGGTGATGTCGACGACGACCTCGCCCGGTCCGGGATCGGGGATGACGATGTCGACCAGCTCGACGGGTTCGCCCTTTTTGCGTGAAATCACGCCGCGCACTGTCTGGCTCATGGGTTTCAACCTAGCGCTTGGTCGGCCTAGCTCAATTGCCCGCTCCTCCTCATCGCGCTGCGCGCTCTGCATCGTCGTCGGTAGTCTGCTGCGCGATGGCCGGACTCCCTGCATTGCAAGCACTCGACGACTGGCCGGTGCCGAACGTGGCCGCCGCGGTGGTCGGCCCATCCGGGGTGCTCGCCAGCCACGGCGACACCGAACAGCAGTTCGCCTTGGCGTCGGTGACCAAACCGTTGGTGGCACGTGCCGTGCACATCGCGATCGAAGAAGGCGCGGTGGAGCTGGATACCGCGGCGGGGCCGCCCGGATCGACCGTCCGGCATTTGCTGGCCCACGCTTCGGGCCTGGCGATGCTCACCGGGCAAACCCTGGCCAGACCCGGCACCCGCCGGATGTATTCCAATTACAGCTTCGCGGTGCTGGCCGAGACCGTGCAGCAGGCGTCCGGCATCGAGTTCGGCCGCTACCTCAGCGAGGCGGTGCTGGAACCACTGGGTATGACCGCCACCCGCTTGGACGGCGGCGCGCAAACTGCCGGTTACGGCGCGACGTCGACGGTTGCCGATCTGGCGGCGTTCGCCGGTGACCTGCTGTGCCCGACGACGGTGTCGGCCGAGATGCATGCCGAGGCGACGACAGTGCAGTTTCCCGGCCTGGACGGCGTATTGCCCGGCTACGGGGTCCAGCGGCCCAACGATTGGGGGTTGGGTTTTGAGATCAAGGACTCGAAATCACCGCACTGGACGGGCGCGCACAACTCGCCGGGCAGCTATGGCCATTTCGGTCAGTCAGGGACTCTGATCTGGGCAGATCCACGCGCGAAGCTGGCGCTGGTGGTACTTACCGACCGCGATTTCGGTGATTGGGCGCTGCCGCTGTGGCCGGCTATTTCTGACAATGTGCTGAGCACCTACAACTCGCACTAGCGCAACATAGGCATCACAGGGCACAATAGACACGCAAGGCACATCAATCGTTATAACTGCTCGTCGGATTCACCAGGTCGTTGGGGAAGACGTCCCTCGTGGAGCCGAAGGAGCAACATATGCGTGCGTCGAATCAGTTCGCCGACGTGGCGACGGGTGTGGTCTATGTCCATGCCTCGCCCGCCGCGGTGTGCCCGCATGTCGAATGGGCGTTGTCGTCGACTCTTGCCTCCAAAGCCAACCTGAAGTGGACCCCGCAGCCGGCGATGCCCGGCCAGTTGCGTGCCGTCACCAATTGGGTCGGTCCGGTGGGCACCGGCGCCCGGCTGGCAAACGCCTTGCGCTCGTGGACGGTGCTGCGGTTCGAGGTCACCGAAGACCCCAGCACCGGCGTCGACGGGCAACGGTTCTGCCACACGCCGCAGCTCGGGCTGTGGAGCGGTGCGATGAGCGCCAACGGCGACGTGATGATCGGCGAGATGCGGTTGCGGTCGATGATGTCCGCGGGTGCCGATGCGCTGGCCGCCGACCTGGATTCGGCGCTGGGCACGGCCTGGGACGAAGCGCTCGAGGCCTATCGCGATGGCGGCGACGGCGCTGAGGTGTCCTGGCTCAACCGTGGAGTTGGTTAGGCCGCCGCAGCAGACGCAGCGCACCCGGCACCGCCGAGATCTGGGCGGGCAGCGCGCACGCATAGTCACCGTCGGCGTAGACGTTGATACCCCGCGATTCCACCTCGACAGTCGTCGCCCGCGCCGTCGTCACCTCGTCGAGATTGACGTGCGTCCCTTTGTAAACGGTGGGGAAGAGACGGATCAGCCGGGTCCGCGACGACGAGTGCACCATGGTGACATCGAGTTGGCCATCGGTGGGATCGGCGCCGGGGCAGACCAACATTCCGCCGCCGTAGCTGCGGGTGTTGCCGAAGGCCGCCAGCGTCAGATCGGTCACGATCTCCTCGCGGCCGTCGAGCACCAGCCGGAACGGCAGCAGTCGTAGCTGGGAGAGTTCGGCGAGCATGGCGAGGTTGTAGCGCATCCGGCCACGCGGCCACCGCATCCGATTGGCCCGGTCGGTGACCAGTGAATCGAAGCCCGTCGCTGCGACGGTGCCGAACCATTTGGTTGCGCCGTGGCTGTCGCGAATCTGGCCCAGGTCGATGGTTTCGGTCCAGCCGTCGGCAATGATGTCGGCGGCGGCGACGGGATCTTTTGTCGGCAAACCGAATTCGCGGGCATGATCGTTGCCGGTGCCGGCCGGGATGATGCCCAGCGGAATGTCGGTGCCCGCCAACGCTTGCAGTGCATCGGTGATCACGCCGTCGCCGCCGACCACGACCAGCGCGTCGGTGCCCTGGTCGACGGCGGCGTGCAGCAGTCGGCGTGCGTGTTCGGCGTCGCTGCCGACGATGGCCACAACATCGATGCCTCGTTGTTGCAGCCGGGTGACCGCCGTCTCGGCGGCGTGCGGCGCGTTTCCGTGTCCCGACGCCGGATTGGTCAGGACCGTCACCCGGCCAATCTGGCGGGTGGTCACGGGATCAGCTTGCCGGGGTTGAGAATTCCCGCGGGGTCCAGTGTCGCCTTGACCGCTCGCAATACCTGCACACCCAAGTCGCCCACCTCGTCGCGCATCCAGGGCCGGTGGTCGGCGCCGACGGCGTGGTGGTGGGTGATCGTCGCGCCGGTGGATACGATCGCATCGCACGCGGCGGTTTTGGCGGCACGCCATTGCTCGATCGGGTTGCCGCGCTGCCCCGCGACGACCGTGAAGTACAGCGAGGCACCGGTGGAGTACACATGCGAAATGTGGCACAGCACCAGCGCCGGCGTGCCGGATTCGGCCAGCGCCCCCGTCAGCGCATCGGTGACTGCGGCTTTCAACGTGGGGAGGTTCGACCAGTCGGTGGCCGTCTCGAGGGTTTCGCAGAGCGCGCCGCTGGCCAACAGTGCGTCGCGCAGGTACGGCGCGCCGAACCGGCCGCGCTCCCAGGCTCGCGCCGGAGCCTCGCCGAGCGACGTGCCACCCTGGGCCGCCATCAGCGCCCGGGTCTCGGCATGTCGGCTTTCGGCGTGCGCCTCGGTGCCTTCGAAGACGGTGATCGCCAGGCAGCCCCCGGTGATCTGACTGTCGCCGATGGAGTCGGTGGTGGCCAGGTTGACACCGGTCTCGGCCTCGTCGGACAGCCGGATCACGGTGGGGCCCGCGGCGGCTTGGGTGACCGCGCGTAATGCCGCCGTGCCCGTGGCGAAGTCGGGAAACGACCATGCCTCGTAGCGGGTGGCCTGGGGTGCGGGGTGGACCCGCAATCGGACCCGGGTGATCACGCCGAAGACACCCTCCGAACCGATGACCAGTTGACGCAGATCCGGTCCGGCCGCCGACTGCGGTGCCCGGCCGAGGTCCAGCACGCCGGCGGGCGTGATCGTGCGCAGTCCGCGAATCATGTCGTCGAACCGGCCGTAACCCGCCGAATCCTGACCCGACGAGCGGGTCGCGGCATAGCCGCCGAGGCTGGCGAACTCGAAGCTCTGCGGAAAATGCCCGAGCGAAAACCCATGCGCAGCAAGCAGTTCCTCGGCTTGCGGGCCGGTGACACCGGCGCCGAATTCGGCCTCGCCGGAGACCTCGTCGAACGCCAGCAGCTGGTCGAAGCGTCGCAGATCCAACGACACCGCTGCTGCGAACTCGCCGCGGATCGGATCGAGGCCGCCGACCACGCTGGTGCCGCCACCGAACGGGACGACGGCGATGCCATGCTGCGAGCAGTAACGCAGGATCGCGGCGACCTCGTCGTCGGTGCCGGGCAGCAGTACCGCATCGGGAGCATCCTGAAGACCGGAGTCCTTGCGCCGCAACAGATCCAGAGTGGACTTGCCGCCGGCGCGCAGCAGTCGGTCCTGATCGTCGACGCAGCAATGGTCCGGCCCGACGATGGCGGCCAGTGCCTCGCGGTCGGCTGTCGTCAACGCCGACGGGCGCAGCTGCACCTGATCGGCTTCGAGTTCGGCCTCGGGTGACCCGGTCACGCCCAGCGCCTGGGCCAGCAACGAGCGGATTCCCTCCGAAAGCGGTTTGGCTTCGTCGGGATCGCCCCAGGCATTCCACTTCATCGGGGGTAGCAAGTTGGCAGACATGCGTTACAGTATTACACATGCTGTCAATCAGTAATGCGCCGGTGCAGGACCGGATACTCGCCGCCGCCGCCAGTTGCGTCGTCGATTTCGGTGTCGAGCGCGTGACGTTGGCCGAGATCGCGCGGCGCGCCGGCGTGAGTCGCCCGACCGTGTATCGACGCTGGCCGGACACCCGCTCGGTGCTCGCGGCGCTGTTGACCAGCCACATCACCGAAGCCTTGGCCGAGGTGCCGATTCGCGGTAGCGGTCGTACGGCGATTGTCGATCGGGTGGTCGCGGTAGCCGAGCGGCTGCGCGGCGACGACCTGGTGATGGCGGTACTGCGTTCGGAATTGGCGCTGGTTTACATCGCTCAGCGGCTTGGCAGCAGCCAGCAGCTACTGATCGACGCGCTCGCCGCCGACCTGCGTGCGGCGCAACGCGACGGCACCGTGCGGTCCGGCGATCCCCGTCAGCTGGCCGCGATGGTGCTGCTGATCACCCAGTCGACGATTCAGTCGGCCCAAATCGTCCGCCCGATCCTGAACGCCGACGCGCTGGCCACCGAACTCGCCTACTCACTGAATGGATACCTATCGTGACATCAACGGCTCTGAACGCTGCGCGTCGAAGCGCCGACCTGAGCGCCCTGGCCGACGGGGCGCCGACCGATGTTGTGGTGATCGGCGGCGGTATCACCGGCGTCGGCATCGCCTTGGATGCGGCCTCGCGAGGCCTGCGGGTGGCGTTGGTGGAAAAGCACGACCTTGCCTTCGGCACCAGTCGGTGGAGCTCCAAGCTGGTGCACGGCGGGCTGCGCTATCTGGCGACCGGCAATGTGGGGATCGCCCGGCGCAGTGCCGTCGAACGCGGAATTCTGATGACGCGCAACGCCCCTCATCTGGTGCGGGCGATGCCGCAGCTGGTCCCGCTGCTGCCGTCGATGGGCCGGATGGAGCGGGCGCTGGTGCGGGCCGGGTTTCTCGCCGGCGACGTACTGCGCAAGACGGCGGGCACACCCGGATCGGTTTTGCCCGGCTCACAACGAATTTCGGCGCGACGAGCACTCGAGATGGCTCCGGCCGTTCGGCGCGACGGCCTCGACGGCGGGCTCTTGGCCTACGACGGGCAACTGATCGACGACGCCCGGCTAGTCTCGGCCGTCGCGCGAACCGCGGCCCAGCGGGGTGCCCGGATCTTGACCTATACCGCGGCCTCCGAGGCCACCGGGAACTCGCTGCGGCTGACCGATCAGCGCAGCGGCGAATCATTCGACATCTCGGCGCGCGCGATCATCAACGCCACCGGGGTGTGGGCGGGGGAGATCGACCCGTCATTGAAGCTGCGGCCCAGCCGCGGCACCCACCTCGTCTTCGATGCCAAGACACTCGGCAATCCGACGGCGGCGCTGACGATTCCGATCCCCGGCGAACTGAATCGCTTCGTCTTCGCGATGCCCGAACAACTGGGACGGATCTACTTGGGGCTCACCGACGAGGACGCTCCCGGGCCGATTCCCGATCTGCCGCAACCGACATCGGGGGAGGTTGCGTTCCTGCTGGACGTGGTGAACACCGCGCTGGGCATCACGCTGGACCGCTCCGACGTGATCGGCTCCTATGCGGGACTGCGGCCGCTGATCGACACCGGAGCCGGCCGCACCGCCGACGTATCCCGCGACCATGCCGTCGTCGAATCGCCGTCCGGGCTGATCAGTGTGATCGGCGGCAAGCTGACCGAGTACCGGCACATGGCCGAGGATGTGCTCGACCGCACCGTCCAATTGCGCGAACTCGAAGCCGGCAAGTGCCAGACCCGAAACCTGCCACTGGTCGGTGCCTCCGCGAATCCTGGGTCGACGACCGCGCCGATGGCCGGGCTGCCGGAATCGCTGTTGCTGCGCTTCGGGGCGGAGGCGGCCAATGTGATCGCCACCGCGACCTGTGAGCGGCCCGCCGAGCCGGTCGCCGACGGGATCGACGTGACGCGTGCGGAATTCGAGTACGCAATCACCCACGAGGGCGCGCTGACGGTCGACGACATCGTGGACCGTCGCACCCGAATCGGCCTGGTGGCCGGCGATCGCGAACGAGTCACCGGCGTTGCTGAGGAGCTTCTGGCGCAGGTCGGCTGACCCGCATGCGATAGCATCTAACGGAACTAATCCGTATCGGCTAAGGGGCCAGAGTATGAAGCAGGCGGCGAGCAACCCGCGCCCGGCACGAAGCCCCGGGCGCCTCGATCGGTCGCTCGATGCGACCATCCTCGACGCCGCGCTGGCCGGTGTGGCCGAACAGGGCTACGACCGGTTGAGCATGGACGACATCGCGTCCCGCGCGGGCGTCGGGAAGGCGGCGATATATCGTCGGTGGCCGTCGAAGGCCGTGGTGGTGGCCGATGCGATCGCCCACTGGAGACGGCGACTCGGACCCGTCGAGCCGCCGAACACCGGCAGCCTTCGCGGCGACATCGATGCGCTGATCGCGGCCGTTCCTGACCTGAATGACGCTGATATCAGCACAATTCAGGTCATCGTCGGCGTGGCGACCGCTGCGATGCACAATCCGGTCTTGGCAGCCGCGCTGGATGACCTGGTGTTCTCTACTCCTCGCCAGGTGGTCCGGGCGGTACTGGACCATGCGGTGGCTCGCCGGGAGATACCGGGCGGCCGCGATCTGAGTCTGATCCCCGACGTGGCCCTGGGTCTCAACGTGCTGCGGGTGATGACGGGACGGCCGATCGACCGGGTCTACGTCCGGCGCGTGCTCGAAGACGTGATCTTGCCACTCGCAGGCGCGTCGGCGCCCTGACAGTTGCGCGTTCCACCCGTAGGTGCCACTCTGACGTAGGCGGAACTAATCAGTTCCGCCTGGAAGGGGAGCGCAATGAGCGTCGTCCGTGTTCCGGTCCTGATCGTCGGCGCGGGAGCCGCCGGACTTGCCACCTCGGCGCTGCTGGCCAAGCACGGGATCAACTCCCTGCTGGTGGAAAAGCGGCGTGAGATCTTCATCTACCCAAAGGCGCGAAATCTCAGCTTTCGCAGCCTGGAGATCTTGCGCGGCCTGGGCGTGGGCGACCAGGTCCGCGCGGTCGCCGACCGAGTTTCCGACATGGTGGTCAAGCCGACGCTGAACAGTCCGGAAGAAAAGCTAGCCATCGACATCGACGCGATTTTCGCCGGCCTGGATCAGCTGAGCCCTGAGCGCGCCGTGCAGTACTGCCCGCAGAGCAGCCTCGAGCCGATGCTGCTCGCCGAAACCCGGCGGCGTGGTAGCGAAGTGCGTTACGGGACGGAGTTGCGTTCGTTCGAACAGGACGACACCGGCGTCACCGCGGTGCTGCGTGATCTGGATTCCGGTGAGGACCAGACGGTCCGGGCAGACTTTCTGATCGGCGCCGACGGTGTGCGCAGCAAGGTCAGGGAATCGCTCGATGTCACAACGTCGGGATACGGGGCGCTGCCGATCTTTGTCGTCTTCATCTATTTTCGTGCCCCCTGGAAGAGGTTCGTCCCGCATCTGAACGAAGGCGATGGCGTTCAGGTCAAGAATCCAGACGTGGACGGAATATTCCTGGAGGCCAAGGACGACCTCGGCATGTTCATCACCACCTATTTCCCCGACAAAGGGGAGACCGCAGCGCAATTCACCCCGCAGTACTGCAGTGACGTGCTCACCAAAGCCGTCGGCGAACCGATCGACCTCGAGATCATCGAGGCCGCGGCATGGCAACCATACGAACAGGTAGCCGACCAATTCCAATGCGGGCGAGTGTTTCTGGTCGGCGACAGCGGGCACACCATGCCGCCGTTCAAGGCCGGGGGAGCCAACACCGCCATCCAGAGCGCGCACAACCTGGCGTGGAAACTGGCCGCAGTTCTGCGTGGAACGGCCGATGCGGCGTTACTGGCCAGCTACCACGCCGAGCGGTATCCGGTCGCCCGGTTCGCCGCTCGTCAGTCGCTCACCGGGCCGACGGTGGCCTTGATCGACCTGGACGACCAGGGTCCGGGATTACCGGCTGAGGAGGAGGCGTCGATGTTCGCCTTGCTGGTCGGCTACCAATACCGCTCTACTGCAGTCGTTTCCGATCAGCCCGGCCCCGACAATTCAGACGCCGCGTCCTTGGTTGACGAGTTGACCGGCCAGCCCGGCACCCGGGTGCCTCATGCCTGGGTGCGGTACGGCCGCAAGCGGGTATCGACGCTCGATCTGGTTGGCCATGACTTCACCCTGCTCACCGACGACGACGGCGTGCCATGGACCGAGGCCGCGGCATCGGCGTCCGCCGTCCTGGGCATCCCCATCAACATCCACCGGATCGGGCCCGCGGGCGATGTGCAAGATCCCGACCGCGCGTGGCCGCAGGCCGCGGGAATCGCGAACGGCGGAGCGCTGCTGGTCCGCCCCGACGATTTCGTCGGTTGGCGGGCCGCCACTCTTCCGCAATCGCCGGCAGACGACCTCCGCCGGGCGCTATGTCAGATTCTCGGCAGGGTGTCGTGACGGACCCGCGCCGACAGAGTCTGCCGCGCGAAACGGTGGTCTGTTTGGGCTCCAGCACCACCGCGTCAAAGGGAACCTACAAATGGATCGACGAGCTGGAGAAGCGGCCGCACAACAAACGATTCCGTTTCGTCAACCTGGGTGTGGGCGGAGATCTGTCGTTCAATACCGTCGGCTTGCTCGATCGCGTGGTCGCCTTACAACCGGATCGGGTGGTCGTCCTGATCGGGACCAACGACGTCATGGCGACCGTGTTCCCGAATTTCAGGCGATTTGTCCGGGTGTGGAAGCGACTCTCAGACGGGCCATCGCCGGCGCGGTTCGAGGAGAACCTCTACTTCATTGTGCGCAAGCTGCGGCGAGGCGCCAATCCGAGGATCGGGCTGAGTTCGCTTGCCCCGCTTGGAGAAGACCCCCATTCGCGCGACCCGGTCCAAGCGCGGCTCAACGACCTGATCACCACCTACAACCAGATCATCAGCAACGTCGCGTCGAACGAGCACACGGACTACATTCCCCTCAACGAGTCCTTCCAGAGACAACTTGTCGGCGTATCGGCGCCCAAGGCATTTACCCATTTCGCACTCGGATCCTTCTACCGCGACTATGTGTTTCGGGAAATGATTCTGCGACGAAGCTTCGATGAGATCTCACGATTGAACGGTTGGGACTTCCACATCGATGGCATTCACCTCAACAGCAACGGCGGCCGAATACTCGTCGAGGTAGTGCAGCAATTCTTGGACTCTGAGGGTTCGCTCGCTCTCAAGCCCGCAGCATGTGACTGTTGACCAGAATCGAATTCTGGTCATACACTGACGACCGTGGTGGTGGAACGCTTCCGCGGTGACCGGCGGGAAAGGGCGGATCGGATCCTGGATACCGCTCGAGAGTTGTTGCTGTCCTGGGGTTATCGCCGGGTGACGATCGATGAACTGGCTCGTCGGGCGGGCGTTGGCAAGGGCACCGTCTACCTGCACTGGCGCTCTCGCGAGGAGGTGTTCCATGCGGTCAGCGCACGCGAAGCGGCGGGCATGGCGGACGCGATTGTGCAGGCGGTACGCGATGATCCGGCGGAGGTTGCACTACATCGTTATCTGCGGCGACTGTTCGTCGAGGCGATGAACCGGCCGGTGTTGCGCGCGCTCTACACCCGCGACGCCGACACTCTCGACACTTTCCTCGCGTCGACACATCATCATCACCTCGAGGAGAGCAAACTCGGAGTCAACCGCGACTATCTTGGTGTGCTCGCCGCGGAGGGCATGCTGCGACCGGGTTTGCGGCTGAACGATCTCGATTACACCTTGCCCACCATCGTGTTCGGTTTCTTTGCGGCGGAGCCGTTTCTGCCGCCGTCTCTCGGGCTGACCCTCGACCAGAAAGCCGATCAACTCGCTGACACGGTACGCCGGGCTTTCGAGCCGACTGGTGCACCGAGCAGTGCCGCCGTGAAACGCGCTGCAGCGAAGTCCATTCCGATATTGGGGCGAATTGCTCGAGACCACCGCACGGCTACCTATGGAGGCGATCCGAATGACTGAGTTGGCAACTGAGCTTACCCGCCCGCGCGGTCGGTATGGAGTGGACGGGGACTACCGGCTGATCCCAGCGCCGGTCGTTTTCGGCGGCTACCTCTTGTTATGCCTTGCCGCAGTGGTTTTCGCGGGCATGTTGCTGGTGAGCGGACGAACCGTGTTGGGTCTCGGCGTCGCTGTCGTTGCTTTCCTAATGATCAGCGTGGTTGTCAGTATCCGACGGTTCAGCCGGCGAGGAAAGTTCGAAGTCTGGGCACGCCTACTCACTCGGATAGGACTGCGCGGCGACGAACGTGTGCTTGACCTCGGCTGCGGCCGTGGCGCGGTCCTACTCACGGCGGCCAAGCTGGTTCCGCGCGGAAGTGCTGTGGGAGTGGACATCTGGCGGGCCGACCAGACCGGGAACTCGCCGGAGGCAACTCTGGCAAACGCTGATGCCGAGGGTGTCGCGGACCGGGTCGAATTGCACACCGCCGACATGACCGATCTTGCGTTTCCCGCCGACTCCTTCGATCTTGTCGTCAGCAACCTCGCGATCCACAACCTCCCGGATAACGACGCGCGACGGTCCGTCATCGACGAGGCCGTCCGTGTGCTGCGGCCCGGCGGCCATGTCGCGATCGCCGACCTTGCTTTCACCCGACAGTATGCGACCTGGCTACAGGAAAGCGGCATGGCGAGCGTCGAGCGACAAGACCTCGGCTGGCGCGCGTGGTGGGGAGTTCCGTTCATCCGCGCCCACGCCGTCACCGCAACCAAGCCAATGTCGCTGCGGTGAGCACAGATTCGCCCATCCGAACGGTCGCGCTGGAAGAAGCATTCCTGGGATCAAAAGTGGGCAGGGCGTTGATTTCCGCCCTGGTCAGATAAGGGGTACCCGCCTACAGCGGGATGTTCTTGTGCCGTCCGCGCCGTGCCGGCGCCTCGGCCAGCGCCTCGGTGATCCGGCCGCGGGTGTGGGCGGGGTCGATCTTCTCGTCGACGACGCCGATTTCGATGGCGTTATCCACACCGCCGGCGATCCGCTCGTGCTCGGCGGCCAGGTCGTCGTGCAGCGCCTCGCGCTCGTGGTCAGCCGCGGCGGCCAGCTTCTTCTTGTGCAGAATGCCGACAGCGGCCTTGGCGCCCATCACGGCGACTTCGGCGTCCGGCCAGGCGAACACCTTGGTGGCGCCCAGCGAGCGGGAGTTCATTGCAATGTAGGCCCCGCCGTAGATCTTTCGGGTGACCAGCGTGACCCGCGGAACGGTGGCCTCACCGAACGCGTGCAGGAGTTTGGCGCCGCGGCGCACCACACCGCCCCATTCCTGGTCGACGCCGGGCAGGTAGCCGGGCACGTCGACGATCACGATCAGCGGGATGCCGAACGCGTCGCACAGCCGCACGAAACGTGCTGCCTTCTCGGCGCTTTCCGAGTTGAGGCAGCCGCCGAGTCGCAGCGGGTTGTTGGCCAGCACGCCGACCGAGCGGCCCGACAAGCGGCCCAGGCCGACCACCATGGACGGCGCCCACTTGGCCTGAAACTCGTCAAACGGTGCGTCGTCGTCGAGCAGTGCGGTGACGAGCGGGTGCACGTCATACGCACGACGCGGCGACTCCGGCAACAGCGCGTGCAGGTCGCTCTCGTGCGCCTCGGCCTTGTTGCGGTCGAAATGGCCCTGCTGGCAGAACAATCCGACCAGGCGGCGACCACGCTCGTAAGCGTCGGCCTCGTCGTCGGCGACGATGTGGCAGACCCCGGACTTCTTGTGGTGCGTGTCCGGGCCGCCCAGCGAGGCCATGTCCACGTCTTCACCGGTGACGCTGCGCACGACGTCGGGCCCGGTGACGAATACCCGACCCTCGGGCGCCATGATGACTACGTCGGTCAGCGCCGGCCCGTAGGCCGCGCCGCCGGCGGCGAAACCGACCACCACCGAGATCTGCGGAACGTATCCGGACGCGCGAATCATCGCCTCGAATACCAACCCGACGGCGTGCAACGCCTTCACACCCTCGGCCAGTCGCGCGCCGCCCGAATGCCAGATGCCCACGATCGGGCTCTGCTCTTCGATGGCGGTGTCGTAGGCGTTGACGATGTGCGTGCAGCCCTCGAGTCCCATGGCCCCACCCATCACGGTGCCGTCGGTGGCAAATGCGATGGTGCGCAAGCCATTAACGGTTCCGCCGGCGGCGAGCACGCCGGAGCGGTCGCGCTCGTGCAGCAGTTCGATGCTGCCGTCGTCGAAGAATCTGCTCAGCCGCAGCAGTGGATCGCGCGGGTCGAGCGACTCATCGATTGCCTCAGGGGCCAGGGTCGTCATCGCAGGTCTCCTCGTCTCATTGCTGTTCGGGGATGCGGGATTAGTAGCGGCCAAAGGTCAACGCCACGTTGTGTCCGCCGAACCCGAACGAGTTGTTGATCGCGTACTTGTAGTCGCCGGGTCGCGGCTGGCCCGCCACCACATCCAGATCGATCTCAGGGTCCAGGTTCTTGAGGTTCAGCGTGGGTGGAATGACCTGGTCGCGCAGGGCTAGCACGGTCAGGATCGACTCGACGGCGCCGACCGCACCGACCGAGTGGCCGAGCGCAGCTTTGGGGGCATACACCGCTGCGTTGCCGCCGTGCGGGCCCAGCGCCCGGTTGATGGCCTTGCCCTCGGCCACGTCGCCGACCGAGGTGCCGGTGGCGTGGGCGTTCACGTGGTCGATGTCGCGCGGGGTCAAGCCGGCAAGTTCGACCGCCCGCTTCATCGCGTGCCCGGCCCGCTCACCGTTGGGGTCCGGCGCCACCATGTGGAAGCCGTCCGAGGTGACGCTGGCTCCCATCAGCCGGGCCAGGATGTTGGCGCCGCGCGCCTTGGCGTGCTCCTCGGTCTCGATGACCATCAGCGCGCCGCCCTCGCCGAACACAAAGCCGTTCCGGTCTTTGTCGAACGGGCGGCAGGCGCCGGCCGGGTCGTCGTTGGTTGTCGACATCACGATGCGCATCTGGGCGAACGCGGCGATAGGTACCGCTTCGATCCTGGTCTCGACACCACCGCAAATTGCGATGTCGGCCTCACCCATCGCGAGCTGCTGCCAGGCGTGGGCGATGCCTTCCGAACCGGAGGCGCAGGCCGACACCGAGGTCATCACCCCGGCCTTCGCCTGTCGCTCCAGCCCGATCGCCGCCGCCGCGCCGTTGGGCATGTACATCTGCACGGCCAGCGGGGAGACCGCCCGCAGGCCCTTTTCGCGCATGCCGTCGTAGCTGAAGATCAGTTCCTCGGTCGAGCCCATCCCAGTGCCGACGGACACCAGCAACCGATTGGTATCCACCTCGGGCGAACCCGCGTTCTCCCACAGTCTGCGGTTGAGCACGGTGGCCATCTTCTGCAGATAGCCCATCCGGCGGTTCTCGATACGGTTCAGCTGGTCGTCGAACTCCTCGAGCAGATGGCCACCGATGCGCACTGGCAGGTCGAACTCCTTGACGAACGGGTCCTCAAGGGTACGGATGCCACTTTGCCCGTCCAGCAGCGACTTCCACGTAGTCTCCGCGTCGGTTGCCAGGGCAGTCGTCATGGCGACGCCGGTGACGACGATGTTGGGGAAACCGTTCCCCGTAGCCAACTTTGACGGTGTGGTCATGGGCCCTGCGAACGCGTCCTTCCTTGTTTTTCCCGCTCCTCCTTGGACCTTCTGCGGCCCGCGTCGGCGCGAGATGCCTTGCTCAGTACCGCCCGAAAGCCAACGCGACGTTGTGTCCGCCGAAACCGAACGAGTTGTTGATGGCGTACTGGTACTCGCCATAACGTGGCTCGCCCGCGACGACGTCGAGGTCGATCTCCGGATCGGGCGTGGTGTAGTTAAGTGTCGGCGGAATAACGCCATCTCGCAGCGCAAGCACCGTCAGGATCGATTCCAGCGCACCCACGGCGCCGATGGAGTGACCCAGCGCCCCCTTGGGTGCATAGATCGCGGCCTGCTCACAACCGGCAACCCGGATGGCGTTGGCCTCGGCCGTGTCGCCGATCGGAGTGGCGGTCGCGTGTGCGTTGATGTGGTCGATGTCCTTGGGAGACAAGCCCGCCAGCTCCAGCGCGCGGGCCATCGCCCGTCCGGCACGCACGCCGTCAGCAGCCGGCGCCACCATGTGGAAGGCATCCGACGTGATGCCGGCACCCATCAACCGGGCCAGCGGCTTGGCGCCACGAGCCTTGGCGTGCTCTTCGGTCTCGATCATCATCATCGCGCCGGCCTCGCCGAAGACGAAGCCGTCGCGCTCTTTGTCGAACGGCCGCGACGCCCCTTCGGGGTCCTCGTTGCGGGTTGACATGGCCCGCATCATCGAGAACGCCGCGATGGGCAGTGCCTCGATGTTGCCCTCGACGCCGCCGCAGACCGCAAAGTCCGCGTCACCCATGACGATTTGCCGCCACGCGTGGGCGATGGCCTCCGAACCCGACGAGCAGGCCGACACCGGGGTCATCACTCCGGCGCGGGCGCCCAGCTGCAGACCGACGACGGCCGCAGCGCCATTCGGCATGATCATCTGGACGGCCAGTGGCGACACCTTGCGGGGGCCGCCCTCGTTCATCAGGTCGTAGCTCTCGACGATCTTCTCGGCACCGCCCAGCCCTGTGCCCATCACAACCGTGAACCGGTCCGGGTCGACTTCGGGGCTGCCGGCGTTCTCCCACAACTGGCCGCTGAGGTGCTTGGCCATCCGCTGGACGTACGACATCCGTCGCATGTCCAGCCGGCCCATGTGGTCGTCGACCGATTCCTTGAGGTGCCCGCCGATCTTGACCGGCAGGTCCCACTTCGTGACGAACTCGTCTTCGAGCACGCGGATGCCGCTTTCGCCGGCCAGGAGACCCTTCCACGTGCCTTCGATGTCCGGCGAGATCGAAGTCGTCGCCGTGACGGCGGTTACCACAACATTGGGGTAACCGCCGTTAGCAGTGGAAGGTTTGGTCACTTGCTGTCGGCTTCCTGCTTCGAACCCTCCGACTCGAACTTCGCGCGCAGCGCCTGAGCGGCCTCGGGGTTCTCTTCCTCGAGCTTCTGGATGTAGTTGACGACGTCACCGACGGTGCGCAGACCGGCGAGGTCCTCGTCGGGGATCTTCACGCCGTACTTGTCCTCGGTCTGCACGGCGATCTCCACCATCGACAGCGAGTCGATGTCCAGGTCGTCGACGAACGACTTCTCCGGGGTGATCTCCGACGGCTCGATACCGGTGACCTCTTCGATGATCTCGGCGATACCGGCGATGATTTCTTCCTGGCTGACGGACACGATGTGTTTCCCTTCGTAATATGTTGTGTACTGCTGACTTAACGTGCGCTATGCGGTTGTAGTAACGAACAGATTCGACGATTTGGCCCGGGGGCCAACGGTTTACAGCTCTGTCAAACCGTCCAGGTCTGCGGGGGTCTTGACGGCACGCGTTGGTACCCCGCGGAGTTCACGTTTGGCGATGCCGGATAGAGCCCCCGCTGGTGGGAACTCGACGATCGCCGTGACACTGCGCTGACGCAGAGTTTCCGAGCACAGGTCCCAGCGCACTGGCCGGGTCAACTGTGCGACAAGCTTTTCCATCGCATCGGCGGCCGAGCTCACCGGCTGGCCGTCGCGATTGGACAACAGAACGGCGGTCGGCTCGGAGGTCGCCACGCTCTGCACCGCGCCGGCGTAGCCATCGAGGGCAGAGGCCATGAACTCGGTGTGGAAGGCGCCGGCGACGCCCAATGCGCGCACCCGGGCCTTCTCTGGCGGGTCTTCGGCAAGCTTTTCCAGCGCGCTCAGCCGGCCGGCGGCCACGATCTGGCCGGCGGCGTTGCGGTTGGCCGCCACCAGGTCGAGCTGTTCGAGCCGCGCGAGCACCTCGGTCTCGTCGCCGCCGAGAACGGCGGACATGCCGGTCGGCTCGTCGGCGCAGGCCTTGGCCATCTCCGCACCGCGGGTGGCGGCCAGCGCAACGGCGTCATCGGCGGAGATCACCCCGGCGATCGCGTAGGCGGCGATTTCACCGACCGAGTGGCCGGCGACGACGACCTCGTGATCTGCGAGCAGTCCCCGCGTCGTCAACTCTTGGTGCGCAAGCAGTGTGGCGGCGACGATCAAAGGCTGGGCGATCGCGGTGTTGGTGATTTCCTCAGTCGAGGCAGTGGTGCCCAGCCGGGAAAGGTCCAGGCCGCTAGCCGTCGACCACGACGTCAGCCGTTCCGCGGCGCCGGGCAGTTCCAGCCACGGCGACAACATCCCCTCGGTCTGCGACCCTTGTCCGGGCGCAAGCAGTGCAATCACATTCTTAAGGGAACACTGTGAAGGCGTCTTTGGGCGGTGTAACAGATTATGAACCTTGTCTTATGTTTTTGTGGAAACTCCACAAAACAGCACGGGATGCGACGTGTTTGAGATCCCGCCGCAATCTGTCATCCGGCTTCGGCGGTCCCGGAAGGCACGACCAGGTCCTTTTCCACTGCCGGCGTGACAGGCGTCACTATGTTGCTAGCCACGTTGGACTGCTGGGCCTGGTACGTCAGGTGGCCCACGGTCGCGGCCACCCGAAGGACGTAAGCGTCACGCGGCAGGGTGGGGTCGCGTCCGGTGAAGTCGGCGATCCGCCGCAGTCGGTAGCGGACGGTGTTTGGATGAACGAACAACTTGCGGGCGCAGGCCTCGATCGCTCCGCCACAGTCAAGGTAGGCATCCAGGGTCTCGGTGAGGGTCGGACCGGCATCGGCGAGCGGCCGCATCACGTCGGTGTGCAATGCCGCGATGGCCGAGGCATCGCCCATCAGAGCCCGCTCGGGCAGCAGCTCGCGGGCCAGGACGGGACGCGGTGCGCCCCGCCAGCCGGCGACGGCGTTCATCCCGGAGATCGCCTCGCTGGCGCTGTGATAGGCCGCGGTCAGCATCGGCGCCGTCGGGCCGATCACCACCGGGCCATCCGAGAACGCGCCCAGCAGGTCGTCGAACACCTTCTCGGTCTGCGTCAACTGGCCGGACACGATCGCCACCAGGTACGTCCCGTGTACGTCAATGAGCGCGGCGCGTCCATGGCGTGCCGCGATGTCCCGCACGTCTTGGCTGGCGCGGTCTTCTCGGCCCAGTGGTGGCGTGCCCACCACCACCGTCGCCGGCGCGGTGGTATCCCAGTTCAGGGCGGCGGCCCGGGACAGCAGTTCAGGACCGGTGTCGCCGCGCACCACGGCGTCGACGACGCTGGCCTCCATTCGGCTGTCCCAGCTCCCACGGGCCTCGGCCGCGTCGGCGTAGGCGGTGGCCGCGCTGAAGGCCAGGTCGCGGCTGTACTTCATAATTCCCACCGTCAGCGCGGTCAACTGTTCCTCATCGCGGGTCAGCACCGGAGCAACTTCTTCGAAGTACTCCATGGTGACCCGCAGCATGTCGACCGAGTGGCGCAACGGCATCCGCCGGGTCAGATCCTGCGGCATCAGCTCGAACGCCCGGGCGGTGTAATTGACGTTGCTGTGCGGGTCGGTCATCCACTCGACGAAGCTCGCGACCGCGGTCTGCACGACCAGCGCCAGGCTGGCCCGCTGGGAGGCTTCCAGCTCGGCGAAGAACGGCAACCGCTCCTGCATTACCGTCACCGCCTGGGTGGAGAACCGACCGGAGTACTGCTTCAACCGCCGCAGCAGCGACTCCGGAACGCTGTCCAGCAATTCCAGCGTCGACCGCGGCGTCGCGAACTTCTTGTCGGGCACCCCTAAAAGCTACGCTGGTTTTCTGGATGTTTCCGCTAAAGGCGCGCGGCTCAGGCGCCCGGTCCTGGGTCGGAGGTCTGCGCGGGTGCGGCTTGCACGTCGTCGATTCGGTATTGCCGCGCTGCCGCTATCGGTACTGATGGGTCGATGTGACCGTCGTGTGCCAGCGCCTCCAGCACCGCAACGACCTGGGATTCGGCGTCGGTGTTGAAGAATCGGCGCGCGGCCGGCCGGGTGTCGGAAAAGCCGAACCCGTCGGTGCCCAGCGTGACGTAGCTGCCCGGGACCCATGGCCGGATCTGTTCGGGCACCGCGCGCATCCAGTCCGATACCGCGATGAACGGGCCCGTGGATGTGGACAGGGCTCGCGTGAGGTAAGCCTCGCCGGGGGTGCGGTCGGGGTGGCGCAGCCGTTCCTTCTGAATCGCGACGCCGTCGCGGTTGAGCTCGCTCCAACTCGTCACCGACCACACGTCGGCGGCGACATCCCATTCGGCGGCCAGCATGTCGGATGCCCGCAACGCCGCGGGCATGGCGACACCGGACGCCAGGATGTCGGCGGTGTTGGTGCGGGGTTCGGTGGCCGGCCGGTACCGGTAAATGCCCCGCAGCACGCCCTCGGGGTCAAAGTTCTCCGGCTCCGGTGGTTGCACGTACGGCTCGTTGTAGATGGTGAGGTAGTAGAAGACGTTCTCGGCGTTCTCGCCGAACATCCGGGCCAGCCCGCCCTCGATGATGTGGGCGATCTCGAAGGCGAAGGCCGGGTCATAGGACAGCACAGCCGGATTGGTGGCGGCGAGCAACGGTGATTGGCCGTCGGCGTGCTGCAGGCCTTCCCCGGTCAGCGTGGTGCGGCCGGCCGTAGCGCCGAGCAGAAAGCCACGCGCCATCTGGTCGGCGGCGGCCCACAGGCCATCCCCGGTCCGCTGGAATCCGAACATCGAATAGAAGATGTAGATCGGGATCATCGGCTCGTTGTGCGTCGAATACGAGGTGCCCGCCGCGGTGAACGAGGCGACCGAT
>NZ_DATNJW010000341.1:0-2334 GCF_035603715.1 Mycobacterium sp.
CCGGTGGATTCGGCGGGGGCCCGGGCGGGTTTGACGGTGGCTTCGGCGGCGGTCACGGCTTCGGTGGCGGCGGTTTTGGTGGGGGTGGCTTCGGCGGCGGTGGTTTCGGCGGCGGCGGCCACAGCTTCGGGGGCGGCGGCGGCCACAGCTTCGGCGGCGGCGGTCACAGCGGTGGTCACCACTAGGCTGACGGGTCAGCGGGCGACGAGGTAAAGTCGCGTCGGAAGGGTCGGCCGGGGGGCATCGATCGACCGAATGCTCCTGGCCTTAACTTCGCAGGGCACAGCTAAGTCCGCGGTAGTAACGCCGCGCTCCGGAGTGGCGATAACTTCTGTGGTCGGGCGCACTGTGTTGCGCGTGATCCCAGTCGGCCCGCGGACGGCTAGCAAATTGGTGGGAGGATTTGTGGACACCGTACTTGGTGTGTCGATGGCACCCACGACGGTCCGCATCGTGCTGGTCGAGGGGCAAAACGCCGACGGGGCAACCGTCGATGAGGACGACTTCCCCGTCGCCGACGGCAACGACCCGGCAACGTTCAGCGGACCGGATCAGGTGGTTGCGGCAATTCTGGGTACCCGCGAGGGCGCTACCGAGGCCGGATACGACCTGCTCTCGACCGGGGTGACCTGGAGTGACCAGTGCGAGGCGGCCGAGCTGCGTGACGCGTTAACCGCTCGCAAGGTCGAAAACGTCATGCTGGTCTCGGCGTTCTTGGCTGCTGCGGCGCTTGCCCAGTCGATGGGCAGTGCGACCGGTTATGCGCGTGCCGCGCTGCTGTATGTCGAACCCGATAGCGCGACGTTGGCCGTGGTGGATACCAGCGACGGCTCGATTACAGATGTGAAGCGGGAGCAACTTCCCGCTGACGACGATCAGGCGGTTGCCAAGCTGGTCAGCTTGGTTTCTGCGGCCGAGGGCCTCGACGAGCAGCCGGAAGGCTTGTTGGTGGTCGGCTCGGGAGTCGACATCCCGCTGATCAAGCCCGCGCTGGAAGAAGCGACGTCGCTACCGCTGAGCGTGCCCGCACAACCCGCGACAGCGCTCGCCCGAGGCGCGGCGCTGGCGTCGGCCAATGCGCCGCTGTTCGCTTCGTCGACCGCCGCACAGGCCTACGCGCTGGACCCAGGCACCGGTTCGGTGAGCCAGCACGCTCACGAACCGGGATATCTGGCCGTCGCTGAGGCAGCCAGCGGCGAGCCGGGCGCCGACGCGTTGGCCTACAGCGCCGTTGCCGATGACTCGGCTGCGGTTTACACCCAACTGGGCCCCGACGCATACGTGGCTGACGATGAGCACCCAGACTTCACCACCGGCATGTACCCCGACTTCAGTCAGCTGGAGGACCACGAACACGTAAGTCGCACACCGTTTTTGGCGGCAATGAGTGTGCTGATCATTTTTGTCGCCGGCGTAATGGCACTGGTGATTTCGCTGGCCTTCAGCATCCGGCCGTCCGCCAGTTCGCGGCCCAGCCTCAGCCATAACGTGGTGGCCCCTGCCAGGGTGGCACCGCTACCGGCGCCGCCGCCGGCACCCGCGCCCGCGGCCGCACCTGTGCAGGCCCCGGCGCCAGCAGCCGCTCCGGCGCCGGTCCACGCGGCGGCGCCAGCGCCCGTGCGGATACCGGGGCCCGCTCCCGCTCCCGCGCCGATTCCGTTCCCCGCCCCGGCCCCGGTGGCGCCGCCCCCGATCATCCCGCCGATTCTTCCCGGGCTTCTACCGCCGCTGCTCGGTCCGCCGCTCGCGCCGCCGCCCCCTGATCGCGGCCCGTGGGGTCATGGCGACGAGGGCTGGGGCCACGGTGGCGGTCCTGGCTGGGGCCACGGTGGCGGCCCTGGTTGGGGTCATGGTGGGGGTGGTTGGGGTCACGGTGGCGGCGGTTGGGGCCACGGCGGCCACGGCCGTTGATGAGCGTCGGCAAATCTGCGGTCACCTGATAGCCGCTGAGACCGCCCGTCGGTAGTGTCGTGGTGACAAATACCGGGAAATCGATCCGCGTCGCTCCCGCCAACGCTTGAGGAAACCCCGGCAATCCCCATGCTTGGCCCGGCGTGATAGCCAATTTGACGCACCCGGCCAGGGAGCGAGCAGCTTTGGAGGAGAAGTGGACACCGTACTTGGCGTGTCGATGGCACCCACTGCGGTCCGTATGGTCCTGGTGGAGGGCGAAAACGCCGACGGAGTGACGGTCGACGAAGAGGGCTTCGACGTCAACACGGCCGACGCGCCGACAGTCAGCGCGGCCGACCAGGTGGTCTCAGCGATTCTGGGCACCCAAGAAGGTGCCACCGAGAGTGGCTACCAGTTGCGATCGACGGGTGTGACCTGGAC
>NZ_DATNJW010000342.1:0-12193 GCF_035603715.1 Mycobacterium sp.
ATCGTCACCCACGGCACCTTCGAACTCGACGGCGGCAGTTGGGAAGTCGACAACAACATCTGGTTGGTCGGCGACGATTCCGACGTCGTGGTCTTTGATGCCGCCCACACCGCGGCACCGATCGTGGCGGCGGTCAACGGGCGCAACGTGGTGGCAGTGGTGTGCACTCACGGCCACAACGACCATGTGACCGTTGCTCCCGAACTCGGTGAAACACTCGACGCGCCGGTCCTGCTGCATCCTGCTGATGACGTGCTGTGGCGGATGACGCACCCGGACAAGAACTTTCGCGCGGTGTCAGACGATGAGACGATCAGTGTCGCCGGCACCGAGCTGCGGGCGTTGCACACCCCGGGCCACTCCCCCGGGTCGGTGTGTTGGCACGCCCCGGAATTGGGCGCCGTCTTCAGCGGCGACACCCTGTTCTCCGGTGGGCCGGGCGCCACCGGGCGATCCTTCTCGGACTTCCCCACGATCCTGCAGTCGATCTCGGGCCGACTCGGCACCCTCCCCGCCGACACCGTCGTCTACACCGGCCACGGCGACACCACCAGCATCGGTGACGAAATCGTGCACTACGACGAATGGGTCACCCGCGGCCACTAGTCGCCGTCGAGGATTCTGCGCTTCTCAGCCTCGAACTCGGCATCGGTCAAGGCACCAGAGTCACGCAGCGCCGCAATAGTTTTGAGTCTTTCCAACCGGACACCCTCGCCACTGGGCTCATGCGCGACGGCGTTCACCGCCGGTTTCGCGATCGGCGGTGACGGGACAACGGGAAACTCGTAGCCGGGCATTCCCATACCGGCGACCGGCGCCGCGTTGCGTCGAACACGGCCCAGCCATTTCGACGCCACGATCGACCCGATAAGGCCGACGACGAACATGGCGACGAAAACCCATACCAGGAATCCAATCGAACTGCCATGGCCAAAGGCCAGTCGTGGGTCGATGTAACCGTTGACCTTGCCGTCGGTGGTGATGTTGTAGTTGCCTTCGGACGGTATCCGGGCTACCCAGACCCGCACGTGCGCGTCGTTGTTGACCGTCGTTGTGCTGCCGATGTTTTCCGTCACGGCCGGCTGCGCAACGCCGCTTGGCGGGTCGATCGTGAGGCCCAACGGCGGGACGGGCAGGCCGCCACCGTTCGCGCCGCCGATGATCACCGTGTGCAGGCTGACGGTCACCTCGCCGGCCGGCAGGTGCAAGCTTGCCGAACCAGGAACGGGCACTTCCCCATACGCGCCATAGTCGTCGAGGAAGAAGGCATTGAGCACCAAAGTGACGATGAAGCCCGGCACCGCGATGACCATCATCCAGATGGCGAGTGTTCGCGTTAGCTTTGCGGGCGCTTCGCTGCTCATCGGTGAAGTGTGTCACCGCCGCCCGCAAGCGACACTAGGATCGGACATCGAAGAGGAGGGAAATTCATGGCCCCCGATCTAGTCGCGAATGTACCCGATCTGACGGGAAAGCTGGCCGTCGTCACCGGATCCAATAGCGGGCTGGGGTTCGGGCTGGCGCGTCGGCTGTCGGCGGCGGGCGCCGACGTGGTCATGGCGATCCGCAATCGCGCCAAGGGCGAGGTCGCGATCGATGAGATTCGCGCCAACGTTCCCGACGCCCGCCTGACCATCAAACCGCTCGACCTGGCGTCGCTGGCCAGCGTCGCCGCGCTCGGTGAGCAACTCAACGCCGAGGGCCGGCCGATCGACATTCTGATCAACAATGCCGGCGTGATGACCCCGCCGAAACGGGACACCACCGCCGATGGATTCGAATTACAGTTCGGCAGCAATCATCTCGGCCACTTCGCGCTCACCGCGCATCTGTTGCCGTTGCTGCGGGCCGCCCACAACGCGCGGGTCGTCTCGCTGAGCAGCCTCGCGGCCCGTCAAAGCGGCCGCATCCACTTCGACGATCTGCAATTCGACAAGTCGTATTCGGCGATGCAGGCCTACGGGCAGTCGAAGCTGGCGGTGCTGATGTTCGCCCGCGAGTTGGATCGCCGCAGCCGCGCCGCCGACTGGGGCATCGTGTCTACCGCCGCTCACCCCGGTCTGACCAAAACCAACCTGCAGATCAGCGGACCGTCACACGGGCGCACGAAACCGTCGTTGATGGAACGGCTCTACACGACGTCCTGGCGGCTCGCCCCGTTCCTGTGGCAGGAGATCGACGAAGGAATTCTTCCCGCTCTGTATGCGGCAACCTCCCCGCACGCCGAAGGCGGGGGCTACTACGGGCCACGCGGCATCTACGAGGCGGCCGGCGGCGGTGTGACCGCCGCCAAAGTGCCCGCGCGCGCCCGCGACGATGCCGCCAGCCGGCGCCTGTGGGACATCTCCGAGCAGCTCACCGCGACCAGTTATCCCGAGCCGAACTGACTCCAACAGCGCCACCGCGCCGTTTGGGCACTTCGGCAACGGGTAGCCCTCATAAAGCGCCTAGCAGTGGGCGCAATGAGAACGGAGATTTATGAGTGCCGACGAAAAGGGCCAAACCGAGACGCCTGAACGCACCGAAGAGGACAAAAAAGACACGCCTGAGCTGAGCGAAGAGGGCAAAGAAAAGGTCGAGCGCATGCAGGCGGCCTACGACGATGACCGAGAGACGGTAGCCCTGCCCGGCACCGACAACACCATTACCGGCGTCGCGATCAACGAGTGGCTGGACGATGACGGCAATCCGAAGTTCGGCAAGGACGAACAGCAGAAAAAGGACCAAGAGCACAAAGACGAGAAAAAGGACGACGAGCAGAAAGACGCCAACTAGCGCCCTGGAAAGAGCCTGCCGTCGCGGTCCCGCGGGAAACGCGGCCGGTCTGGGCGCCCGGAATCCTGCGTAGTGGTAGTGGCCGGCTGACTAGTGGTGGTTGTGGTCGACGGAGCCCCGGTTGTGGTTGTCGTCGTAGGTGCTTCGCTGGTTGTCGACGGGGCCGTGCTGGTATCCGGCGCGGTTGACGACGCCGGATTGCTGCTCGGCGCTTGGTTTTCGCTCGACGTTGCCGGCGTCGTGCTCACGCTTGGCGTCGGCGCATTGCTGGACGTGTACCGAATAGCCATCACTACTGCCGCCACGATGGCGAGCACCGCGAGCGCGGTGCCCATCGCCACCACTAAGGGCCGGCGGTACCAGGCGTCCTGGCTCGCCCCGGTGACGATTGGTTCGGGCGCGAGGTCTCGTCGCGGTCGTGCACGTAGCGGCGCACCGGCGCCGTCCGCCGGCTCGTCGTCGTATTCACCAGGACGAAGCGGCATGATTCCGGAATCGTCGTCCGCCTCCGACCAGGCCAGCGCCGGGGCCGAGGCGGGCGCACGTGGGATGTCGGCAAGCGTCATCGCGTCGAGCGCCGATCCCGCCGAGGTCGGCGCCAGCGCCGTCTCGCTGTCGCCCGGTCCGCGGGCGGCCCGCAGCGCCGCGCCCACCGCTGCCGTCAGGTGTGGCCGCGGTGCGGTGACTACGAGTGCACCGGACTGCTCCGACAACGTTCTGGTGATCAAGGGGATACTTGCGCCACCACCCACCGACGCAATCGCCGCCAGGTCAGTCGGGCGAATTCCATTGCGCTCCAGCACTTCGTGTAGGAAGTCGATGAAGCCGTTCAGCGGCTGACGGATGGCATCCTCGAGCTCGGTGCGGGACAGCCGGATCTCGCCGCGATAGCCGGGCACCTCGGCGGTCAACTCGGTCTCCATCGTCGAGGAGAGCCGTTCTTTGGCGTACCGGCAGGCGGTCCGCAGACCATTCAGTGAGCCGATCGCCGAGGTTGCCGACGAGTCGAACGAACCCGCCGACGACAGATCGCCGACGACGTGGGTGAGCACTGCCTGATCGATGCGGTCGCCGGAGAAGTCTTCCGTTCGCACGGCCGGGACGATGGCCTGATAGCCGTTCGCGGCGTCGACCAAGCTGATAGTCGCTCCGGACCCGCCGAAGTCGCAGACGGCAACGGTCCCGCTGTCCGGCAGGCCCGGGTTCATCCGCAGGGCGAAAAGTGCTGCCGTGGAATCGGGTAGCAGAGCCAAGCGGCCGCGCGACCATTCCGACACCCGGCTCAGGGCGACCCCGACGGAGTCCACCGCCAGCGCATCCCAGTGCGCGGGATGGGTGACGGCGACCGCATCCGGCAGCGGCCGTCCGTCGGTGGCGGTGTACGCCAGGGCCCGCAGCGCGTCGGCGACCAGAGTCTCGCTGCGATACGTGCTGCCGTCGGCGGCCGCGACGCCCGCCGGATCTCCGGCGCGGTCCACGAAGTCGCTGATCACCAACCCGGGCTCGTTGAGCCTGGGGTTCTCCGCGGGCACTCCCACTTCGGGTGAGCGCTGGCTGTACAGCGTCAGCACCGGCTTGCGGGTCACCGCCCGATCGGCGGTTACCGCCGCCAGGTTGGTGGCCCCTATAGAAAGGCCTAACGCCGATCCTTCTCCGTCAGCCATCTCGTCTCATCCCGCGCATCGGCCACCAATTTATCGCCCCGTGTCGCCGCCGCCCGGCAGCCACCGTCACCCGGACCTGGCTTCAGCGAATCGTGCCGACGCCCGCGATCAGCGGCAGATCCAGCGGCGTGACCCAGCCCGGTGGCAGGTCGTTGACGGCCGGGACCGCGTTGAGCGCCCGCAATCCGGTGGCCAGGCAACCGGCCGCGGCGGCGTCGCGTCCTGATCCATCGGTGAACCGGAATGCGGTCTCCTGCGAGATGCTCGGGGTGCCTTCGATGTCGACGCGGTAGACGTCGTCCTTGGTGCCGGCCGGCCAGTCCGGGGCCGCGTCCAAACCGATGCGGTTGACGTGCTCGAGCTGGATGCGGGTCTGGCCCTGATACACGCCGTTGATGGTGAAGCGGACCGCGGCGACATGTCCGGCCGGGATGATGCCCTTGGCCGTCTTGCGCTCGTCGGGAGTCACCCATTTGTCCCACGTCGTGGTGATCTCGTCGAGCATGATGCCGGCGGCGTGCGCGATCATCGGGACGGTGGCGCCCCACGCGAACACCAGCACGTCTTGGTTCTCCAGCATGGGACGGAACTCGGGCTCGCGGCCGATGCCCATCTCGACTTCGTAATCGCCCTCGTAGTTGGTGTAGTCCAGCAGCTCCGACGCCCGCACTGTGCGCACCTCTGAACACAGTCCCATCAGCGTCATCGGGAACAGGTCGTTGGCGAATCCGGGGTCGATGCCGGTGGTGAAGCACGACGACTCGCCCAGCTCGCACGCCTCGGTGATCGGCTGAATCCAGTTCGGCGGGTTGAGGTGCATCGTCGGCCACACCCACGGCGTCATCGCGGTCGAACACACGTCGATGCCCGCGCGCAGGAAGCGCGTCATCAGCGCGATGTTGGCGTCGGCGTGCGCAGCGGTCGGACCGTAATGCACCAGGGCATCGGGCTTCAGCGCGATCAGCGCGTCGACGTCGTCGGTCGCGGCGATGCCGATCGGCTCGGACAGACCACAGATCTCGCCGACATCGCGGCCGACCTTCTGCGGGTTGCTCACCCCGACGCCGACCAGTTCGAACTCCGGATGTTTGACGATCTCGGCGATTACCATCCTGCCGACGAAGCCGGTACCCCACACCACAACCCGTTTAGCCATGCGCCACCTTCCGATCGAGGAACCCCCGATCACCCTAGGCGCGGCTGCGGTCGGCCTTGCTCCGAAATCGGAAAGTCATCCTTTCGATCAGACGGTCACGCAGCGTCAGCGTGTGCAGCAACACCGCCGAGATGTGCGCGGCGATCACGGCCATCAGCGTGTATGCGATCACCGAATGAGACTGGCGCAGAACCCAATACAGCTGCGCATCGAACGGTGCGATCCTCGGCAGGTGGACCGCCCCGAAAACGACGATCGGGCCCCCCGCGGCGGAGAGCATCGCCCAACCGATCAGTGGCTGGAGCAGCAGCAGCGCGTACATCAACTTTTCCGACAGCCCAACCAGGCGGCCCTCGAGCGCACCGATGGTCGGCGGCCACGCCGGGGGGTGATGCCTCATCCGGTTGATAACGCGAACCACCATCACCAGCAGGACAAGTGCGCCGACCGTCTTGTGCACCGCGATCAGCTGCGCGTAGGAGCCGACCGAGTTGACCATCACAAATCCGATGAACAGCGCGGCAAACACCAAACCCGCCGTCAGCCAGTGCAGCACCCTGCTCGGCACCGTGAACTGCTTCACCTCGGTCATAGCGTGTTCTCCCCGGTGCGGCGCCGGTAGGACGCGGCGTACACCGCCGAGCGTGCACTCAGCAGCGGGTCGTCGGACGGCTCGATGCCCGGTGGCAGCACCATCGGATCGAAGTTGATGTCGCGCGCATTGCCTTTGGACTCGGTTGCCACCGAGTCGAGCGTCAGCAGCCCGGCGTCGACGGTGCGACGGTCGGCCGGCCACGGCAGGGTCGCGTCGTGCGTCGGATCCTCTGGTCCTCCGATGGTCAGCATCAACCGCCAACGCAGGGGCCCGGCCCGCAGCTGGGCGACGAGTGGATCGAACAGCGCGCTGGGCCCCGACGACGGCGGCAGTGCCTGCTGCAGCGGCGTCAGCGACCACCGGATCGCCGTTCGCACACCCGATGCGTTGACGAAGTAGAAGGCACTCAGGCCGCTGAAGGTGCTGTCGGCGAAGCCGGGTGTGGGCTTGTGCTGTTTGAGGATCGTCATTGCGCGCGCGGCAGGCGGGTGGGCGGCGTAGAACCGTGTCATCGCGTTCGGGTCCGGCTTGCCGGTTCCCGGCACGATGGCCGTGGCCACCAGCCGGTCGTACATGCTCTGCGGCGAATTATCCGGGAAGATGGGAAGATTGAGCATCGCCGTCCGCCACTGTTGGCTGCCCG
Organism: Mycobacterium sp.; assembly: GCF_035603715.1. Taxonomy (GTDB): domain Bacteria; phylum Actinomycetota; class Actinomycetes; order Mycobacteriales; family Mycobacteriaceae; genus Mycobacterium. Next base: position 6,834 of record NZ_DATNJW010000342.1, read on the forward strand.
GGAATCCGAATGCCAGGCCGAGCCCGCGCCCCGCCGCGGCCGCGTCAGCGGTATGCGGGTTGCCGCCGGCCGCCGAGAATCGACCGATCACCGGCGTCCGGCCTGGTGCGAACACCGCCGCTGTCGACAGCTCTCGACCGTTGCCGTTGCTGTCGAACCAGCCCGTGACGGATACCCCTTTAGCGTGGTTCGTCCGGTAGCCGTGGTGCCGGCCGAAAGCCTTGTTGAATCCGTCGAGGAAGGCCTGCGGCGTCAAGCGCTTGGGACCGATCCAGTTGAACGCCGTCAGGAACGCAGCCAGATCCAGCCCGAGAAAGGCTCCTACCGCGGCGGCACCGCGCAGCACGTCACGACGGCCCGGACGCGCGGTGCCCCATCGTCCGGGTGGCTCGGATGGCTCGGGCATAGATCAGCTCCTTGTTACTCGCCGACGGCTTTCATTGCCTGCCACGATCATTCTTGGGCATCGGTTCAATTGCGGCACATCGGAACTTGGTCTTGAAGGAAAAGCCCCGAAAACCGACCCATGCAATTGGCCGGGGGGACACGATGTATGACCATGACCACGAAGTCGATCCTTGTTGCGGGCCTCACGGTGTTCGCGGCCACGATGGGGCTGGGCGGAGCGGCACACGCGGTGCCGCTGACGCAGGTGACCTATCAGTTGAGTGGTAGCGCCCCGGTCGCCGACTACATCTCGTATGAGACGGACAACGACGCCCAGCGGCAGCAGGCGCACGTGCCCCTGCCGTGGACGACGCAGTTCAACGTCCTCGACACCAAGGTGTACGTGCTCAGCGCGCAGAGCCCCGGCTCGATCACATGCACGATCCTGATCGACGGCAAGGTGGTCAGCCAAGCGACCGCCAACGGGGCGCCGGCCCGCACCGTCTGCTCGCACTGAGCACCCCGCAGACCGGCGTCAGGCCGGCCTGCGGGATTTCGGTGGCGGGTAGACGACGCGTCCGATGCTCGCCGACAGCCAGCCGATTGCCCACCCGCCGCAGAACACCGTCAAGGTATGGCGGATGCCGTCGCCGGCCTGGGTCCACACCGCCGCCAGGATGACCGCCCACACCAACCCGCACGCGATGCTGTATCCGACATAGGTGCCAGAGTACTTGCGCAACAGGCGAACTCGTTCGATCAAGCCGGATCGGATCAGTGACATCCGAGCGTGCCGCGGAAGTTCGTCCTCACCGTGGGTGTCGTCGAGCATCGCGATCAACTCCTCGCCATAGCGGCGGCGCCAGGCCGCCGGGTACCACCGCAGGACGCGCCGGGCGTCGCGAGGATTCATTGCGCCCAGCCAGGGTCGGGTAGGTGCAACGCAATCCCAAGGCGACGAGCCCCTTCGGCCGCGATCGCGCCGAGACTGCGTACCACCGTGGTCAGTTCAGCCCGTCCCGCGGCGGTCAACTGATACGGGCGCCGTCGCTCGTCGTGGCCCGTCGGTTCGATCAAGCCGTTGTCTTCCAAAGCGGTGATCGCCCCGTACAAGGTTCCCGGACCCAGTGTTACGCCGGCGAACCGCTCGATATCACGAGCCAGCGCATAGCCGTGCTTGGCGCCCGAAGCGAGGCTGGTCATGATCAGCACCGCCGGATCATTTCGTCTGCCCAGCTTCCGGGCCGGGCGGGAACCGCGTGCCATGCCGGGGAGTCTAGTACGTACCACGTACTACGCCAAGCGTAGTAGCCCGATCGGCCGCGACCGGTTTAGGCTCGCGCCTACAGCCGCTCAACGACGAGGACTAAAGACATGGGTATTGCGACCCGGACGAACGGCACGGCGCCGCCCGACATTGCGCTCGCCGACATCGATCTCGGCGCATGGGACTTCTGGGCGCTCGACGACGATCAGCGCGACGGGGCATTCGCCACGCTGCGGCGCGAGGCGCCGATCTCGTTCTGGGGGGAGCCCGTTCAAGAGGGCTTCGCCAAAGGCGGCGGGCATTGGGCACTCACTGGACTCGACGACGTGTTCTACGCGAGCCGTCACCCCGAGATCTTCAGCTCCAGCCCTAACATCACCATCAACGACCAAACACCGGAGGTTTCCGAATACTTCGGCTCGATGATCGTGCTCGACGACCCGCGGCACCAACGGCTGCGATCCATCGTCAGCCGAGCGTTCACCCCAAAAGTGGTGGCGCGCATCGAGACTTCGGTCCGCGAGCGCGCCCGCCGGCTGGTTGCGGACATGATCGCGAAACATCCCGACGGAACAGCCGAGGCGGTCAGCGAGCTGGCCGGCCCGCTGCCGTTGCAGGTGATCTGCGACATGATGGGCATCCCCGAGCAAGACCATCAGAAGATATTCCACTGGACCAACGTCATCCTCGGTTTCGGCGATCCGGATCTGACAACGGAATTCGATGAGTTCGTTCAGGTTTCGATGGAGATCGGCGCGTACGCCAGCGCGTTGGCCGAGGATCGCCGCGTCAATCACCAGGATGATCTGACGACGAGCCTGGTGGAGGCGGAAGTCGACGGCGAGCGGCTGACATCGGCCGAGGTCGGGTCGTTCTTCATCCTGCTGGCCGTGGCGGGTAACGAGACCACGCGCAATGCGATCAGCCACGGGCTGGTCGCATTGACCCGTTACCCCGAGCAGCGGCAGACGTGGTGGTCGGACTTCGATGCGCTGTCACACTCGGCCGTCGAGGAGATCGTGCGCTGGGCGTCACCGGTGGTCTATATGCGCCGCACGCTCACCCGTGACTTCGACATGCACGGAACGAAGCTGGCGGCCGGCGACAAGGCCACCCTGTGGTACTGCTCAGCCAATCGCGACGAGTCAAAGTTCGCCAACCCGTGGATGTTCGACGTAACCCGTGATCCCAACCCGCACGTCGGCTTCGGCGGGGGCGGCGCGCACTTCTGCCTGGGCGCCAATTTGGCCCGCCGCGAGATCAGGGTCATGTTCGAAGAACTGCACCGCGAAATACCCGATGTCGTCGCGACCGGCGAGCCCGCCAGATTGCTGTCGCCATTCATCCACGGCATCAAAACGCTGCCGATCGGGTGGACATCGCCGGCCTGATTCCCGTCCGGCCATAAACCGGCGCTCGGCACCCGCACGCCGCCGAGATGAAAGTTGCCCCCTCCGTACAGCATGATGTGCAGGTGTTCGGGCTTGTCGTCATCGTCGTGCTGTTCGCCATCGTCATCGTGGGCACAGTGCTGGGCCGGCGCTACCGCGTCGGCCCGCCGGTTTTGCTGATCGGCCTCGGTGCACTGCTCGGTTTGATCCCGCGGTTCGGCCACGTCCGGCTTGACGGTGAAATCGTGCTGTTGCTGTTCTTGCCGGCAATTCTCTACTGGGAGGGCCTGAATACCAGCTTTCGCGAGATCCGCGCCAACCTGCGCGTCATCGTTCTGCTCAGCGTCGGTTTGGTGGTGGCCTGCGCGATCGCGGTGTCGTGGACGGCGCGGGCATTCGGGATGGAATCACACGCCGCCTCGGTGCTCGGCGCCGTGCTCTCCCCGACTGACGCCGCCGCCGTCGCCGGTCTGGCGAAGCAGCTGCCGCGCCGCACCCTCACCGTGTTGAAAGCGGAGAGCATCATCAACGACGGGACCGCGCTGGTTCTGTTCGGTGTCGCGGTGTCGGTCGCGATGGGCGGCGCGCCCGTCGGCCCGCTCGACTTGACCATCCGATTCATCGTGTCCTACGTCGGCGGCATCGCGGCCGGCCTGCTGGTCGGCGGTGTCGTGACGCTTGCCCGGACGCGGCTCGACGCGCCGCAAGAAGAAGCCGCGCTCAGCCTGCTGACGCCGTTCGCCGCGTTCCTGCTCGCCGATTCGGTTGGCTGCAGCGGTGTCGTCGCCGTCCTGGTGTCCGCTCTCATGCTCGCCTACGCTTCGCCGCGGGTGATCCGTGCTCGCTCCCGTCTGGTGACGTTCGCGTTCTGGGACATTGCGACCTTCCTGATCAACGGCGCGCTGTGGGTTTTCGTCGGCGTCCAGCTGCCCAGGGCGGTGCGGGGAGTCTCCCGGGTCGACGGCGGAGTACACCACGCCCTCGCCATGGCGGTCGCCGTCACCGCCGTGGTTGTCCTCACCCGGATCGCCTGGGGCGAGGCCACGACGGTGCTGGTCCGCACCGTGGACCGGCGCGACTCGCAACGCGAACGGCGGATCGCCTGGCGGCAACGGATGGTGTCCAATTGGGCCGGATTCCGCGGAGCCGTCTCGCTCGCGGCCGCGCTAGCGGTCCCGCTCACCACCCACAGCGGCGCGCCCTTCCCGGATCGCAACCTGATCATTTTCGTCGTGTCGTTTGTCATCCTGACGACCGTGCTCGTCCAGGGCAGCAGCCTGCCCGCTGTCGTCCGCTGGGCTCGCATTCCCGAAGACGAGTCCCACGCCGACGAATTGCGTCTGGCGCGCTGCCACGGCGCCCAAGCCGCCCTGGACGCGCTGCCGTTGGTCGCCGCCGAAGTCGGCATCGACGAGGACCTGCAGAACCGGCTGCACGCCGAGTACAAGAAACACGCTGCGCTGGTGAGGGCCAGCGACAACCGCTCCACTCGCAACGACGCCGAAGAACGCAGCGATTTGATTCGGCAGGTGCGCCTTGGCGTGCTCGAACACAAGCGCCGCGCCATCACCGACCTTCGCGACCAGCGTCGCATCGACGACATCGTCCTGCTCGAGTTGCAGGCCGCGATGGATCTCGAAGAGGCGCGGCTGTTGGGACCCTCGAACCCCGACTAGCCAGACCCCTTATCGGGCAGCAACTTTCGCGACGATCTGATTTGCGATGTCGACCGCGGAGCTCGCGGGATTGGCGCTGCAGGTGTTGACGTCGACGATGACATTGTTCTTCACGGCCAATGCGCGGCCGCAGGCCCACCCGCCGGCTTTTGCTTCTTGCTGCGTCGAAATCGTGCTCAACGCGTCGTTGGCATCAGATATCGGCGCCACGATCCACTGCGTTTTGGATTGGGTGTGCATGTACTGATGGCAGGCCGGCCATCGAAGACTCGAGGAGATGAAGAAGACCTGGGCTTGTTTGGTGGTGGGAAACAGCACCACCGCTTGCTCGGCGTAGTGGGTGAAGTTGTTGCCGTCGTTGAGCGCCTGGTCACGCTCCGCGGTGAAACCGCTGTTGGCGTAGACCGGTGCCTGCGCCGACCCGTCGACGGCCAGGCATTCGATCGGCTTCATGGTGGCGCTGTCGTCAGACATCGCGTCGTGCTTTCTGATCACCGCCATTCCGGACGCGCCCATCAGCGGGTTGATCTGGGCAGGGGTGAGCATCAGCGACTCGAGTTCACGCTCGACAACGGGTCGCGGGATCAGCGAAGTGATGGTCGTCGTCGTCGAGTTCGGGCCGGTTTGATTGCCGCCGCC
>NZ_DATNJW010000343.1:0-5839 GCF_035603715.1 Mycobacterium sp.
GCCAGCACGGTGGCGTTCTTGTGTTCGCCCGGGGGCAGTTTCATCAACGGTCAGACCATCGTGGTCGACGGTGGATGGACCTCGACAAAGTATCTGTCGAAGTTCGCCCTGACGTCGGAGTGGACAGCGCAGTGACCGCTGTGGTGACGCGCTAACGGTTTTCGAAGTGGCCGCGAATGCCGGCCAGCATGGCGATGTGTGCGGTCACCGCTTCACGTTCGGTCGTCGCAGCAAGCAGCCGGGGAGCTGCGATGTTCAGCCGCTCGGTCAACCGGGTGCCCGACTCGGTCGGCTGGAAAGTCACGGTGCCGTTCAGCCGCACCCGGGGGAACTGGCGCGCTTCGGTGATCACGTCGCCGTGCTGCGGGACCTCGACCCGCGCCCAGTAGGTGATCGGCATCGACAACGGCCCCAACGGAATCCGGTCGCGCACCCGGTAGGTCTTCTGATAGCCGTTGGCGGTTGGGTGGTGCTCCAGGAGCTGCACCGACACCACCAGCGGATGTAAATCCTTGATGTTGTCGAGGTCGACGTAGAAGTCGCGCACCTCATCTGGCGGCGCGGGTATCTCGTCGCTGATTGTCCGCTCGGCGTGCGCGATCCAGAGGCTCACAGCGGGTACCCTCAGCGGCCGCGGGCCAGCGACTCGAGAAATCCGTTGATACGGTCGCGGGTGTCCTCCGATATCCAACTGGCCCGTACGTTTTCATCCGTGACGGCGCCGGCGTCAATCGCCGCGCGCACCGGCTTATGCAGCTGCTGTTTGGTGGCCGCATACGCGGCCGGCGAGTACTGGCCGAGTTCGCGGGCGGCGGCCAGCGCCTGGCTCAGCACCTCGTCCTTTGGGACCACCGCATCGATCCATCCGCGGGCCAACGCGGTGTCGGCGTCGATTGTCTTGGCCTGCAAGGCGGCCCGGGCCGCCGATATCCCCATCGCATCTCGGCAGATTTCGAGTGCAGCCACCGGGAACGGGACACCGACCGCGACTTCGGTGAGGCCAATCGTCCCACCGGACATCAGCCGCACATCGGCACACATTGCCAACACACATCCGCCTGCGATCGCATGCCCGTTGATTGCCGCGACCACCGGCGCCGGGTGGTCATAGATCGCGAGAAAAGCCTCAGACAGCGCCTCAACGAATCGCCTGGCGTAGTCGGTTCCCCCGTCGGCGAGAGCGCGCAGGTCGACACCGGCCGAGAAAGCCCGGCCGGCACCGGTGATGACGACCGGGCCCTCGACACTGTGCATCGAGGCGATGATGAGCTCGAGCAAGTCGAGGTCGAGGGCATTCACCGGCGCGTTGTCGAACCGGACAATCGTCACGCCATCGGCTGTTTCGAGATCTGTCACATATCCTCCGCTCGCCCGTTCGGCAATCCAGTCAAGCAAATACCTGGACCCAGATGGCGGTGATTGACATGATGGGGCGTTCATAGATGTGAAATACCGGTGCCATCGAACGTAAGGGCCAAGTGTCGAGCGTACGGGCCGCCGTGCTGAGCGCAACATATTCCGGCAATGGGCAGAATCCCGTCGCCGACGGTCTTCGGCGGGCCGGGCTGAGGTCCTCATTAGGAAAGCGGAAGTCCACCGATCGTTCCGGTGGCGCCGTTGTGCTCGTGCCACTGGACCCCGCGGCGATGCCGAATGCGCGAGTGCTGCACGATTTGATCGACGCACTCGTGGAGCTGGGGTGGCCCGCGGTTGCCGTCGGAGCTGCCCTGTCCCAGCAGGCGACCGATCGGGGGATCACCGACGTCAACGGTGCCCTCACAGATGCCGGCTACCTCGGGATCACCGCCGCGGGCAACGGCTACGAAAGAATAGATTTTGCAGCCGGTATGGAGCCGTCATCGTGCCCACCGTCCAGCGTGCTGGCCGGGGAACTCGTAAGTTCAACTTGGGCTCAGGCCGGCGCGCGGGTAGTCATGGCAAGGTGGACTGGCGACCCGCAAGAGCATTTTCGCGGGTGCGTTTCGACGATCCTTGATTGCGTGGGCCCGATACCGGCAGCAGCACCGGCTGACGTAGCGGCGGATATCGTCGCGCACTTCCCACCGACTTTCTCCATCATTGAGGCACGCCGCGACGAGGACTCCTACACGTTGATTACAAGTGCCGACGCCGTGCTGGCAGATGTGGTCGGCGCGGTGCTGCACGGGGAGGATCCCGCGGCCTCACGCCTGGTCGACGGATGCCTGCAATCTCATGGTCTGCCTGCCGAGTACCGCTTGGTGGGGGATGTCGAGCCGCTCCAAATCTCGGCGACGCAGAAGCCATCCATGAGCGATGCGTTGCGGCGACTTGATCAGTCGCTGCCGGAGGGGGCCCGGATCTTGCGGGTCTTGATGTCCCGCAGCGGAAAGGATCGTGACGTCGACGAGTTGCACCGATGGCTGCAACGCGTAGTCGGCCCATGGGTCGATCCCGGCTCACCCAGCAGTCCGGCGGCCGTGGCCGCGATCGGTTACGCGTTGGCGATTGCGGCCGACTCGATCTCTGCCTTTCAGACGAACTTCAGTAAAGACAAGGTGCGACGGACCGCGGTCCCGCTGGGCTTCGACGCTCGGCAATATCGGGCCGACGACTACCGCCGAATTCCGAAGTATTTGGCAAGATTCGGCGCGCTACTGAACGCGGCGCCGCGGCAGAACCCGTGGGTGCACTGGTGCTACTTTGACCGATCGGTGCTGTTCTCGGTCGAACGTGTGGTCAACGCCGAGTACGCCGACTGGGTAGCCAGAGTTGACATCGCACAGGGCATCAGCATGATGGCCGACTATCTTGGTGGCCGAATCGTCCCGATATCACGCGATGACGAGGGCCGCGTCGTCATGCAGGCCGAACGAAACATCTATCTGCCCCAACCGAATTATCTCGCCTTCTGGGGCGGCAAGGTCATCGACGTCTGCAAGATCGAGTTGATCGAGTACCGACCCGAGCACTGTCGACTTAGTTGGCGGACGGTGCTCAGCCCCAACGATTCCGCGGCCTACGACGATGGCGAGCTCATCTTCGCCGACAACGGCGATCACACGACGCGAGTGACCATCTCGGGCCGTCAGCAATTTCGGCTACCACCGTTTTGGGAGGTCGTCGACCTTGATCGCTACCCCGAGGTCAAGGCGCCTCTCGTCACCGACGCGTATCGGCGTTTCTTCAATGCCACGTTCGACAACTTCGAAGCCTGCTTTGAAGGTAGGCCGTATCGGATCGGCGCCGACACCCCAGCGCCCTCAGCCGCTTTGCCAACAGAGGCCTGGTCGGCATATCTGGACATCGCCCGGGAATGGCTCGCCGAGCGCGACGGCATCGCTGATGCTTATCACGTTGATGAGCAAGGATTTCGACATTTCGCCGGCACGACGAACGCCGAACCGAAGGTGTCTCCGCGACGCTGGTCAGATGCATTGCGCCCGCTGCTGGACGAATACGTCGTCGCCCTCCGCACCGACATGGCCCGGATCCCGCGATGGTAAAAGTGGCTGTCACCGGCGTAACCGGGATGATCGGCGGCGCGGTAGCTAAGCGCTTCGTGCAGCACGGGTACACGGTTCGCGGCATCGCCAGACGCCAAACACAACCAAACGAGTTGCCGTTCGAGATCACAACGGCCGCTTTGGAAGACCGCGAGGAACTTCACTCCGCCTTGGCCGAATGCGAAATCGCGGTCCACTGCGCGGCCGTGTACGCCTACGGCGCGTACAACCATGCCGAAGTGTCGACCGTCAACATCGACGGAACGCGGATGCTGATCGATGCCGCAAAAAGCGCCGGCGTGCGTCGAGTCATTGTCACGTCATCATCGGTGACATCCGGATCCAGCGCGGACGGCTCTGTACGCGATGAGCGCTACCGAATCGGGAACGAATACGCTCCGCCGTACTTCCTCAGTAAGGTGCGGCAAGAACAAGCCGCCCTGCAGGCGGCCGGCGACGATATCGACGTGATCATCGCTTGTCCCACCGTTGTGATGGGCGGCCCGTCGTCTCGCCTGGTACCCAGCAACGCGATCGTCCTTCGATACCTACTGGACTTCTTCAGGTCCACCTTCCCCGGTGGATGCAATGTGGTGTCGCTCGACGACGTGGCATTGGCGCACGTGATATTGGCCGAGAACGGAGCCCCGGGAGAGCGTTATCTCATTGGGTCAGAAAATCTGTCTTGGCGGACGTTGCACTCGCTGATTGCCGACCTGGCTGGTGTCGCGGGACCACGGATCGAAGTTCCTACCGCCGCCGCCTACATTACGTCGGCGGCCGCCGAGGCGTGGGCGCGCTTCGCTGAAACTGAGCCGCTTTCGACGCGCGAGGAGGCACTGACCATCGGGCGTTACTACTGGTACAGCCAGGACAAAATCGCGCGCCTAGGCTATACACCCAAACCCGCGCGTGCTGCCGTCGCCAACGCATTGGCGTGGCTGTTGAGCAGCACGCAGCTACCACGGTGGATACGTGAAACCCTGTGCCCGCTTCCCGAAGTGCGCACCAGCCGCGCGTTGATCCCGCGCCCGCTGTAGTCGACCGCCGAAGTCAAGAGCGGTGACGCGCTACTACGGCTCGCCGGCGGCGCTGCCGTGATCCGCGGGGGCCCGCTTGATCGCTGAGTCGACCGCAGTAAGCACCTCGTCCCCGGCTCGGGTGGCGATCTTCACCAATTCGGCCGCATACCTGAAGTTCAGGTCGGTGACGGCTTGCCAATAGTTGGCGGCCTCGCGCCAGACCGATTCAACGTACGCACGACCTGTCTCGAACGCGGCTTCGCTGTCCTTCACCGCGTCTCCGACCAAATCCGCGAACTCGCCGCTTAGCCGGGATTGAGACTCGATGGCCTCACGTGTCAGATCGGCGACCTTGCTGACGGTCTCCGACGATGCCGCAGCAGCTGCGGACGCTGCGCCTTGTTTTCGAGCGGGTGACATCATTCGTTCCTTTCGGTGCTGCCAGGACTAACGAGGTAACTGTGGTGCAGGCCGAGTCGCGGATCGGCAAGCGAAGAAAGGCTCTTGTCGTACTCCTGAAGATCGGGCAGTTGCACTCGGAGCCGCCTTTTCAGCGACGGATAGTCGTAAACCGTGATGTGATTTTGGCCCCGGTTGGCGGTGAAAAGCAGGGTCTGGTCGGCAGAGAGCTGACACGCGTAAACGCCGTCCAGCAGCGCACCCCGGGTGACTTGCAGGCCCGTCGCGTACAGGTGTGACTCGGTGAAAAAATTACCGCGCGAGACGGTGTCCGCGACTGTCGCGGAAAGCTGGCGAGAATATCCCCATTGCCCCAGCAATCCGGGATGTTCGTCGATCAGCCGATGATTGCTCATCGTCTCGAGATCGACCAGCACCACCGTTTGGCTGCCGCCAGTACAGAAGATGAGTTCGGTGTCGCTGATGCAGACATCTGAATTGATGTGCGCTGGAACCTCTTTGCCTGCCGACCAATGCCGCAGAATCTGCCCGGATTCGGCATCAATCTCGTACGCATACTGCCGCAAATGGGCCATCCCCCACTGCTGCCAGTCTCCGCGCCCACTGGGGAGCACCCGAAACGAGATTGCATAGAAAACGTCAAGTACCGGATGACAGACCACATGCCAGGCGGTCGTCGGCAGCGGCACCCGGATCGCGTCGCCGGTTTCCAGATCGAAGATACCGACCTCGCGCGCCTCACCGCGCTTCGGATGATCCATCCCGCCATACACCAAGTAACGTCCGGAAGCGGTGCGCCTCATCGCGTGCGGGATCTTCAACCGATGGGGGCCAATGGGTTCGGCTTTGGTAAGGCGGTTCAAGTCAAACTTCCACAGCTGCTCGCCGACGCTGGCGATGAATTCTGTGGCG
>NZ_DATNJW010000344.1:0-16534 GCF_035603715.1 Mycobacterium sp.
CAGGGCCGACGATCGGATCTCCGAAGCCGGCATGGAAGATCGCAAGCGGCAGGGCTACTTCTGATGACCGTTTCCACGACGCTGTTGCGTCTCGCGACCGCCGGTTCCGTCGATGACGGCAAGTCCACGCTGATCGGTCGCCTGCTGTATGACTCCAAGGCCGTGATGGAAGACCAGTGGGCATCGGTCAAACGGGCCTCCGAGGAGCGCGGTCACGAATACACCGACCTCGCGCTGGTGACCGATGGCTTGCGGGCCGAACGCGAACAGGGCATCACCATCGATGTCGCCTACCGTTACTTCGCCACTCCCAAGCGGAAATTCATCATCGCCGACACTCCGGGTCACACCCAGTACACCCGCAACATGGTGACCGGGGCGTCCACCGCCCAGCTGGCCATCGTGCTCGTCGACGCCCGGCACGGTCTGCTGGAGCAGTCCCGCCGGCACACGTTCCTGGCGTCGCTGCTGGGCATCGAGCACATCGTGCTCGCCGTTAACAAGATGGACCTGATCGATTGGGACAAAGAAACTTTCGAGTCGATCCGTGACGAGTTCTACGCCTTTGCCACTCGCCTCGACGTCCAAGATGTGCTCACCATCCCGATGTCGGCGCTGCACGGCGACAACGTGGTCACCAAGTCCGACCACACCCCGTGGTACGAGGGCCCGACGCTGCTGTCGCACCTCGAAGAGGTCTACGTCGCCGCCGACCGTAACCTGGTCGACGTTCGGTTCCCAGTGCAGTACGTCATCCGGCCGCAGACTCGCGATCATCAAGACCACCGCAGCTACGCGGGCACGGTCGCCAGCGGTGTGATGCGTCCGGGCGATGATGTCGTCGTGCTGCCGACCGGTAAGCCCACCCGCATCACCGCGATCGAAGGGCCCAACGGGCCAGTGGCAGAGGCATTTCCGCCGATGGCCGTCTCGGTCAGCCTCGCCGACGACATCGACATCTCCCGCGGCGACATGATCGCCCGGCCCGCCAATGCGCCGCGGGTCACCCAGGAATTCGATGCGACGGTGTGCTGGATGGCCGACGCCGCGGCGCTGGAATCCGGCCGCGACTATCTGATCAAGCACACCACCCAGACCACGCGGGTCAGGGTCACCGCGCTGGACTACCGGCTTGATGTCAATACGCTGCGTCGTGACAAGGACGCAACCGCGTTGCAGCTCAACGAGCTTGGCCGTGTGTCGCTGCGCTCCCAGGTGCCGCTGCTGCTGGACGAGTACACCCGCAACGCCAGCACCGGGTCGTTCATCCTGATCGACCCGAACACCAATGGGACCGTCGCCGCGGGCATGGTGCTGCGGGAGGTCTCGAGTCTCTCGTCCAGCCCCAACACGGTGGTGCACAAGTCGCTGGTGACGGCCGAGGATCGGACGGCGCGGGGCCGCACCCTGTGGTTCACCGGCCTTTCGGGTTCGGGCAAGTCGTCGGTGGCGATGCTCGTCGAGCAGAAGCTGCTCGAAAAGGGCATTCCCGCTTATGTTCTCGACGGCGACAATCTGCGCCACGGCCTGAACGCGGATCTGGGCTTTTCCATGGCCGACCGCGCCGAGAACATGCGCCGGCTGGCGCACGTCGCGGCGCTGATCGCCGACACGGGCCACACCGTGCTGGTGCCGGCGATCAGCCCCCTGGAAGAACATCGCGACCTGGCCCGCGGGGTGCATGCGGACGCCGGCCTCGATTTCATCGAGCTGTTCTGCGACACCCCGCTGGAGGATTGCGAGCGGCGAGACCCCAAGGGCCTCTACGCCAAGGCGCGGGCGGGTGAGATCACCCACTTCACCGGAATCGACAGCCCGTACCAGCGGCCGAAGAACCCCGATTTGCGGCTCACGCCGGATCGCAGCTGCGACGAGTTGGCACAGCAGGTCGTCGATCTGATCGAGGCTCGCAGTTGAGCGGCGACAACGACCACGAGGTGGCGGCCCGGCTGGCCACCGAAGCCGGCCAGCTGTTGCTCGCGGTGCGTGCGGAGCTTGCCGATGCCACCGCGGCCGAGCGGAAAGCCGCGGGGGACAAGCGGTCCCACGACTACCTGATGGAAGCGCTGGCACGTGAACGTCCGGATGATGCGGTGCTCTCCGAAGAGGGAGTCGACGACCCGGTGCGGCTGAGCGCGCAACGGGTGTGGATCGTCGATCCGCTGGACGGCACCCGGGAGTTCTCCGAACTCGGCCGCGAGGACTGGGCCGTGCACGTCGCGCTGTGGCAATCCGGTGTCCTCGTCGCGGGCGCGGTTGCCCTTCCGGCACAGGGCATTACGTTGGCCACCCCCGATCCGGCACCCCCACCGGCGCATTCCGGACAACCCCGGATCGTGGTGTCGCGCACCCGCCCGCCGGCGATCGCTCTTCAAGTCCGCGATCAGCTGAACGGCACCCTGGTCGAGATGGGCTCGGCCGGAGCCAAGGTCGCCGCCGTCATCCAGGGGTTGGCCGACATCTACGTCCACGCCGGCGGACAGTACGAGTGGGATTCGGCGGCTCCGGTCGCTGTGGCCCGCGCCGCCGGATTGCACACCTCGCGCATCAACGGGTCGCCGCTGGAGTACAACCGGGCCGACCCGCTGTTGCCGGACCTGGTGGTGTGCCGCCCTGAATACGCCGACGCGGTGCTCGCGGTCACGGGCTGAGCAGCGAACGGTGGGACAATCCCATTCCATGCGGATGTCGGCGAAGGCGGAGTACGCGGTGCGGGCGATGGTCGAGCTGGCCACCCTCGGTGACGGCGTCCGCGTCACCACCGACGATCTGGCGAATGCTCAGGGAATCCCGCCGCAGTTTCTCGTCGACATCTTGTCTACGCTGCGCAACGATCGGTTGGTGCGCAGCCACCGCGGTCGCGACGGCGGCTACGAATTAGCCCGTCCCGGAACAGAAATCAGCATCGCCGACGTATTGCGCTGCATCGACGGCCCGCTGGCCAGCGTCCGCGACATCGGGCTGGGCGATCTGCCCTATTCCGGCCCGACCGCGGCGCTCACCGACGTCTGGCGGGCGCTGCGGGCCAGCATGCGCTCGGTGCTGGAGCAGACCAGCCTGGCTGACGTCGCGGCCGGAGCCCTGCCCGACCACGTCGCTCGCATGGCCGACGATTACCGCGACCAGGAGAGTCACCGGCACGCTCAGCGCGGCGCCGGCTAGCTGCCCGACCCGTAGGGCCGGGTGAGGATCTCCAAATAGTGGCCGGCCGGATCCTGGAAGTAGACGCCGCGACCGCCGTCGTTGGTGTTGAACTCGCCGGGCCGTCGTCTGGCCGGATCGGCCCAATGCTGCAGCCCGCGTGACGTGATCTTGCCGTAGATCGCGTCGAAGTCGTCCTCGGAAACCAAAAACGCGTAATGCTGTGGGCGAATCTCTTCGGCGGTGGCCACCTCGGCGTAGTCGAGGGTTGCGCCGTGTTCCAGGGCTACGGCGAGAAAGTGGCCGAACGGTTTAGGACTCGGCAGCCCGAACAGTTCGCTGATGAACTCGGCGGACTTCCGCTGATCGTGGGCGGCAACGATGGTGTGGTTGAACTCGATAGGCATCGTGCTTACCAGTGAACCACTCTGGCCGGGCCGGCGCCACAACGTCGCCACAACGCCGGTGCTATTTCGGCGCGGTCAACTCCAGGGCGATGTTGTCCGGATCGCGAAACTCCAAAATGTAGGACGGCCCGATGTCTTTGATCGGCTCGTGGTCGATGCCGAGTTCGTCGAGAAACTGTGCTGCGGAGTCTAATTCGGCCCTGTCGGCCGTCCGGAACGCGATGTGGTCCAGGCCGGCGCGGTCCTCGTGAAAACGGTCAGTGGCCACCGGCCGCAGCGCGATCAGCGCGCCGCCCAAGTCATAGATGACACCACCGAACAGGAAGCCGAGCTGCTTGCGCGTCGCCTCGTCTGCGTTGTCGGGAACCTCGAGCAGGACGGGCCAGCCGAAGACGCTCTCGTAGAACCGTCGAGACCGCTCGATGTCGGTGACGGTGAGCCGCACATGCGCGATCGAGTTGGCGGTGATGACCATCCCGGTGATGCTGCCACGTCGGCGAGGTGCGGGCATAGAACGGTCCGCATGCCAGAATCTCGATTGTGCGGGTAGCGATGACCATGCCGGTGATGGAGCCGGAATTGGACGCCGAGGTGCTGCGGGACTGGGCGCAGGCGATCGACGACGGACCGTTCTCGTCGTTGTGTTGGGGCGAGCGGATGGCCTTCGACAACCCCGAGACGTTGACGTTGCTGGGCGCGCTGGCCGCGTGGACCGACCGGGTACGGCTGGTGACGACAGTGATGGTGCCCCAACTGCACGACCCGGTGATGCTGGCGAAGGCGTTGGCGACCGGCGACATGCTGTCCGGCGGGCGGTTGACCGTAGGGCTTGGTGTCGGCGGCCGGGTCGAGGACTACCGGGCCGTTGGCGCTGATCCGGCGACGCAGACGATGCGCGGGATGGCCAAGTCGGTCGCCGTGATGAAACGCGTGTGGGGCGGCGAGAAAATCACCGAGTCGGTCCTGCCGGTCGGTCCGGCGCCGGTCCAGCCGGGCGGGCCGCCGCTGCTGGTCGGGACCATCGGGCCCAAGACGCTGCGCAGTGCCGCGGCGTGGGCCGACGGCCTGGCCGGCACCACGTTGGACCTCGACGTCGCCAAGCAGAACGAGCTATTCGACGTCGCACGCGACGCGTGGGCCGAGACCGGCAAGACCAAGCCGCACCTGGCCACCTCGTTCTGGTTCGCGCTCGGCTCAGTCGACGAGGCCCGCCGGCAGGTGCACCGGCATTTGCGCCGGTACATGAACTGGATACCGGCCGAATACATCGACGCGATGGCGCCCACGACCGGCTTCGCCGGTGGCGAGGACGATCTGGCCGCCGTGCTTCGTAAGTTCGAAGCGGTCGGAGCCGACGAAATCCAGCTCATCCCAACCAGTTCCGACCTCGAACAAGTCGAGCGCGCTGCGGACCTGGTCGAGGCGATGCAGGGCGGGGCATGAATGCCTGAACGCAACGTACTGGGGGGTCCGCTGGAACCGTGCGGCAGCGAGCCGCTCACCGGCTTCTACCGCGACGGTTGCTGCTCGAGCGGCCCGGAAGATCTTGGTTTGCACACGATTTGCGCGGTGGTGACTGCCGAATTCCTCGAGCATCAGCGCATGATCGGCAATGACCTCTCAACACCGATGCCGCAGTTCCGGTTTCCCGGCCTGGTGCCCGGGGACCGGTGGTGCGTCACCGCCGGCAACTGGCTGTTGGCCTACCGCGATGGGTTCGCCGCCCCGGTGGTGTTGGCGTCCACCCATGAGCGGACCCTCGAGGTCGTGCCACTGGAAGCCTTGCAGGAGAACGCCGTTGACGTCCCTGACGATCTGGGCGGGTTGTAGCGGGCTATCAGATTTCCTGAGCTGGAGCGGGTATCGGTTCTTGCGGGTCAAGGTGGATCCCGCGCGATTGCAGTGCGCTGCTCAGCAGCGCCCAGATCCATTCGGAGAGTTGCGCCGTGAATTCCGCGAGGGGCTGGGGTGCGGGGCTGTTGAGCCAGTGGGTGGTGGCTGATTCGACGAAGCCGACGATGCCGAAGCTCAGCGGCTCGACTGGGATGTCACCCGACCCGACTGCCCAGAAATACCCCTCGAGCTGGCCCGCTACGCTTCCGGCGACAGCGCTGTTGACTTCGCGAATGGCAGCGACGCCGTTGACGTCGTCGCTGAGCGGGTGCAGAGTCAAATATTCGTACAAATGCGGGTGGTCTACGCGCCACCGTAGATGCCTCGAGACCGCGTGGGTGATCATCTCGATCGGGCGCCCGGTCGGATTCCACACCGGCCTCTGCGCGGCGATCAGCATGTCGCTTGCCCGCCGCGCGATGCTGTGATGCAGGTCAGCGGCGCCGCCGAAGTACCGATACAGCTTGGTGCGGGTCACCCCTACGTAGCGGGCGACCTGCTCGGTCGACGTCTGGGGGCCGTAGTGCGCGATAGCACGCAACGCCGCGTCCACGAATTCGGCGCGACGCCTGTCCCGCTGACCTGACCAGCGGGTCGTTCGCCCGTCAACAAACTCGGACATGGCCGCACTCGCTCGAGCTCATGCTTTACACGGTACGGGGTGTCCCGCTAACCTAAAGCGGTACGTGACGTACCACTTAGTCGTTGAGGGGTGATTAAGCGGCGCGCCAGCTGGCTCTCATCGTGCGTTAAGCAGCTCAATCAGCCGGTGAGATATAGCCTTCCGCCATGATGCGTGTCGCGATTGTCGGCGGTGGGGCCGCGGGTGTGCTCGCCGCGGTGCATCTCCGCCGCGCCGTGCCGGACGCGCAGATCACGTTGATCGACGCCTCCGGGCGACCCGGCACCGGAGCGGCGTACGGAACCGACGACCCGACGTTTCTGCTGAACGTGCCCGCGCCGCGGATGTCGGCCTGGCCAGACGATCCCGATCACTTCACCCGCTGGCTGGACGAGCGAGCCGTCACGCCGGCCGAAAGCTTTGCACCACGGCTTGCCTACGGCCGATACCTGCAAGACCAGCTTGCGACAGCCGATGTGCGAATGGAGACCGCCGAGGGCGTGGAATTGACACCGGGCACCCCAGTGCGGTTGTCGCTTAACGACGGACGCCATTTGTCGGCCGACGCCGTGGTGCTCGCGTCCGGGCGGCCGCAGAGCGGCATGCCCGACTCGTTGGAACGTGCCTTCGCCCCGGTGCTGGCCGAAGGCACCGACGGCAGGGTGGTGCTGGACCCGTGGGCGCCTGGCGCGCTGGCGGCGCTCGGTGCGCGACGACCGGCCAACGTTTTGGTGATCGGCTCGGGGCTCACCGGGGTTGATGTCGCGCTGCATCTCACCGCGCGCGGTACCGCGGTCACGCTGCTGTCGCGTCACGGCGCACTCCCGCGCCGATTCCGTGCCACCGGTGCACCGACGGAATTGCCCCACCTCGACGCGCTGCCCGCCGAGGTTTCGCTCGAGCAACTGCGCGCCGCGCTTGCCGCGGACCTCGAGCACGCTCGCGAAGGCGGTGCCGACTGGCGGCAAGTGATCGATGCGGTTCGGCCGCGCACCGCCCGGCTCTGGCAGTCGTTGGGCTGGGAGGACCAGCGCCGGTTCCTACGCGAGGATCTGCGGCAGTGGGAGGTGCTTCGGCATCGGATGCCGCCCACGATCGCCGACGCGATCCACGCCGCGATCGATGATGGCCAACTGGTCATCGAGGCGGGTGAGGTCGCCGATGTGTCGCTGCGCCGCAAGGGCGTCGAGCTGGTGGTGACCACCAGTGACCGATCCGTGCGCCGGCGTGGTGACGCGGTTGTCGTCGCGGCCGGCGCGGCCTGGGACCGGCGGTCGCTGCAACGCTCTGCGCTCTGGGCCAACCTGTTGGCCGCAGACGTCGCCTCGCTGCACCCGAGCGGCGTCGGCGTGCGGCTCACTGAAGACGGCTATCTCATCAACGGGTCGGGGGACACGGTCCCCAACATCATCTGCGTCGGCTCCATTCGTCAGGGCGAGGAGTGGGAAACCACTGCGATTCCCGAAATCCGCACGCAGGCAGCGGCTGTCGCGAAGCTGCTTGCCGATGGCACCCGCCATCAACCGGTGCGCGCGCCCCGTCTGGTCACGGCTGCACCGACATTGACCGGTGCTTCTGCGTCGTATGCCGAAGGCGTGCGTCGCCTGCTCGCAGTTCAAGACCGCGCCTCGACCGCCTTTGCGGCCGCGGTCGCCGAAGACCCGCAGCATGCACGCGCGCACGTCGCGTTGGCGATGATCGCCACCGAACGGCCGGACCGGGCCGGTGGGCCCGACGCCGTCAGCGGCCATCTCGCCCGTGCGCGTGCGGCTTTGGCGCATGGCAGCGACGAAGACCGCAGCCACGTCGAGGCCATCGCGACCTGGTGTGAGAAGGGCAACGAAGCGGGTACCGACGCACTCATCGACCATCTCGATCGCGTCCCGGACGACGCGGTCGCGTTGCTGGTGCTGGCGCCGTCGATCGCGTTCGCCGGTGCCGGTGACGCGTTGCCGGATGCTTGGCAGTACGTCGAGCGGTTCACCGGTGTGCACGGCGAGGCGCCGTGGTATCTCGGTCTACGCGCCTACGGGCGAACCGAGCAGGGCCTCTGGTACGACGCAGCCGACTTGGCCGACGCCGCACTGGAACTCGATCCAGGCAACGGCAACGCCGCACATGCGCTGACGCACGTGCACTACGAGACCGATGCGCACGGGGCCGGGCTGAAATGGCTGACGGACTGGATCCCCGGCGACGGCAGCACGCAGCGCTATCTACCCCACTTCCAATGGCATGCCGCGCTGCACGAACTGGCGATGGGCGACGCGGCCGCTGCCGCGCGCCGCTACAACGCGTTTCTCGCACCGCCGCATTCGAAGGGTGTGCGTTGCCTTGTCGATGCGGGTTCATTGGCGTGGCGGGCACGTCTGCACCCGGACTGGGTCACGCCACCCGACCCGATGCGCGTGATCAACGAGGTTGGCTCGCTTGCTTTTTCGCCGCAGACACCGTTCATCGCCTTCCATGCGCTGTTGGTCCTGGCCGCGGCGAACGATCCGGCCGCGATCCGCGCGATCAATGTTCCGGGTGCCACCGATGCGCAGCTGACGACCTTGCGTCTAATCGGCGAAGGCCTGATCGCGTTGACGGCGGGGGAGCCGCGCGCCGCGCTCGACTACCTCCTCGAATCGCTTGGCGGGCTTGCCTCGATCGGCGGCAGTCGCGTGCAGCAAGAGGTGATTCTGGAAACGGCGCTGGCTGCAATGCTTCAACTCGGTGCGCCGGGCCAAGCGGCGCGGCTGCTGTCGCGGCATCGCGCCGCACCGGGGCCGCAAGTGACCCGCGGCGCAGTGAACTGACTTGGCGTGCAAGGGATCACGACGCCTCGATGCTGAACCCTCGGTCAGGTGAAGTCGTATTCCGGTTGCACCTGATTGGCGGCAGAGTCGCTCAGCCGGGCATAGACGCTGGCTACGGCTTTGAAGCGGCCTTCGACGGCGACGCGGTCGAATTCCTCATGCACCGACTCGAGGTTTTCGCGCTGGATCATGGTGGCCTCGTCCATCAGTGCACGAGCCTGTTCGAGGTCGGTGGTCTGCTCCATGATCGCTTTGATTGCTTCGAGTTGGCGCATCAGCAGGGCGGGCATCCCACGACTGGCCTGGCGGATCTTGTCGAATGACCGCTGGACCAAGTTTTCGTACGTGACCTGCTCGCAGATTACCCGGATTGCGCCGTCGCGGTCGCGATAGGCCTGTGCCGGCGTCCACACTTTCGCGAGCTTGCACAGCGTGTTGCTGAGCCAGTCCACGCAGGTCAACGCCGTGTATGTGTCGTTGACCGCCGGCGAGAGTGCACGGATGGCGATCTCGACTAGTTGGTCGATCCCGAAGGCGGGGTCCTGGGCCAGTGTGCGGACCGGCCCGGTGACGTGTGTTCGTTTCACGCTCCGGGTCATGCGGTTCGCAGCCTCGGGCGGCCACACTGCGGCGAGTTCACTGTCCTCGACCAAGAAGTGCCCCGGGCGATAGGGCAAGTGCACCACTGCATCGGCGCCCGACGCGGCGCGAATCAGCATGTCGTAGCGGATGGCCTGCAGGTAGCCGCCTTTCGGGGTACGGATCATCGCGCCTGACGACTCGATGGTGTCGACCAGCGCGGCGATTTCTGCACTGTCCGGCTCGTTTGCGGTGGCCATCCGGATGTCGGGCTTTCGCACCCCCAGGTAGCGCTTCAAATCTCCGGCAATACTGGCGATTACGAAGGGAAGCTGGATCTGGATCGCGATGTGGTGCAGGAAGTAGATGAGCACGGCCAGATCGACCAGCACCAGCAGGAATACGCAGGAGACGGAAAAGTGCGGCACGAATTCGCCGTGCTCGCCGGGGCCGACTGCCAGAAGGACCAGTACGCAGTACACGGCTGTCGCCACAAACGTGCCCAGTGTGAGTTGAGTACCGCGATCACGGATGAAGTTTCGCAGCATCCGAGGTCCGAACTGGGTTGATGCCAGCGTCAATGTAACGATTGTGACCGAGAAATTGATTCCGATGACCGTCATGATCGCTGCGGCCACCGCTAGGAGAATCTCGCGTGCTGTGTCTGCGCTGCCGGCCTCCACCCATGCCGGAAGTGTGAGCGTGCCGTGGTAGACGGCACGATCTACCTCCAAGGTGGCTGCGAACAGCGCAATCGAGGCGAGCACCTCCAAGCTCGGCACCAGCCAGAAGTTGGTTCGCAGTACTTCGCGACGCCACTGCGACACAGTCATCCCGGAAATAAACAGCATGAAGCCACGCTAGAGGAAGTATCTAATTTTGCCCGATTCCAGAGATTATTCATTGGCTACTCAAAGTTGGCGCCTAAAATGTGCCGCACGTCCCGAATTGAATAGAGCCACGGCATCCGAACCTCAGTAGCAAATGGAGAAATCATGAAGCCGTTAGCGACATTGGCAGCAGCTGGGATCGCCATTTCGGCCGCAACATTCGGCGTGGCCGCGACCGCACACGCCGGGGGCCCGCCCAACGACGGCGGCGGTGGCGGCGGTGCGCCAGCGAGTGCGCCGGGTCATTGCTCCGACGCTGACCTGACGGTCACCAACGGACCGCTCCAGTCGGCAAATACGTTGCGGCGCGTCGTCGTGTCCTTCAAAAACACGTCGTCAAACCAATGCATGCTCTCCGGATATCCGGACGCAAACCTGGTCACCGCGGCCGGTGGCGTGCTGGTGCACGTCGCGAACCGGCCGGCCAATGCGGCGCATGTGCTTCACCTCAACCCGGGCGACATCGCGAACGCGGACGTCGAGTCGTCTGCGCTGGACATCAATGGGTCGGGAAATCCTTGCCCACGTGAAGGCACGTTGGTAGTCACGGCGCCTGGCGATTCCGTGTCGCACGAATTGCCCATCGCGCTACCGATTTGCAACGCGACGATCAGCTCAGTGGATTAAGCGGCCCGCTTTTCGCGTCGCGGCTAGTCGACGAGTTGCCGTAGCTGTTCCACGGCGTCTTGTGCTGCATGCCCCCGCCGTTGCAGTTCGATGACGCAGAAGACGGCAAGGTCGACGGATCCGTAGATGTGAAAGGCGATCATCGCCAACTGCGAAAGTTGCTCACTGGACATGGATTCCGCGTGGGCGAGATCGCGAACATAAACGATGTCGGCCTCGAGTAGTTGATTGCCCGGTATACGGAAGTCGTCGCCGAACACCGCCGGTGCGATCGGCCACCGCTTCATTGCGGGCATCGAATGCGGTGAGAAGCCTTGCGACCGCAGCTCACGATCCACATCACCGAACGTCGGCTGATCCCGGTACAGCGGGACGAACGACATTTCGGTCTGCACCGCCACCGCGTTGCGCAGCCGTTCCCGGCCATGCTGGAACACCATCAATTCCGCCCCCTGGATGTCGATCTTGAGCAGGTCGAACTCGTCGATGTCGAGGTCGTCGAGACGATGAGTTTGGACGTCGACCTCTTCGACGACCAAACCCCACTCCGGGAACCCAGTGAACAGTCGGAGCTGATTGACGTCGGGTGTGAGAAGGCTCGTCATGCCTTCTGCTCTCGTGATTTTCAGCCGATGCGTCTGACCGTCGCCAACGACGTGCGGGAGATACCGCTCCATCGGCCCCTTGCGCCGCTCCAATTGCGCCAACGCGTGCTGCTGAGGCTCGAAACCGGTGACCGTGCACAGCCCGTCATCCAGCATCCGCTGGTAGGGCGGATCACCGTCGACAAGGTTGGCGCCGATGTCGAGAACGCTGGTCGGCCGCGAACACCGCACCAGATCGCGAAGGAGCAGCGCCAATGTCATTCGCGCATGATCGCACGGGCCGGACGGGACGCCGAGATCTTCGACACATCGCACGATTTCGTGGCCCAAAGCACGGCGGGCTGTGGCGGTAGGCAGCATGATGCCGGTCATGAAGGATGTGATGACGTTGGCGCTGTTCGCCGCCGCGATGCTGGCTGCGCCGGTCGGCCACGCCGACCCTGACCCGCATAAGCCCGACCTGGGCGCCCACTACTGCCCGGGTGGCGGGACGATTGACATGATGTCGCCTGTCGAGCCGTCGTGCGACGGCGTGCCCTATGCGGATGGCTCATACTGGCGCGCCATAAACCGGGGCGCCCCGGGGACGGCAGCACTGGTGGTTGTGCAGTGCGTCAAGCCCCCGCCACCGCCAGGGCCGTTCGGCGCTCTGGTGCCGCAACCGACCGCACCCGTCCCGGCACCGGCCGGCAGTTGCCAATAACGACCACACCGAAGTTCGGGGACTCCCGGCAACCGTCCGGCGGCAGCTTCTAGGCGCGCTTACCGCGAACCTTGGAACTTGCTGGACAACAATCTTGTTCAGCGTGTTGGCAGCAGGCCTTCGCTTAAGCTTAGATCCTCTCAGCATCACTTACGTGCTCTGACGCATCAGCACGCCTATCCCGGGGGCCTCATGACCAGCATTCACCGCGCCAGTTGTCTTGTCCGGCAATGGGGTAGCAGCGCGGGCTTAGCCGCCGCCGCTGCCGCCGTGATCGGGATGGGCACGGCGCACGCCGATGACCTGTCAACGGATATCGGGCTGCTGAACTCAGCCGAGGCCAATGTGACCGACGCCTTCAATGTGTGGACCCAGGCGTACGGAGAAGCACCCCCGAGTTCGGCCGACCTTACGCAACTCATCACCCAAACCGAGGCGATTCAGACGCCGTTGCTGTCGTCCGATAACAGCTTGTTGTTGGGCTTGGGCGAATCCTTGTTCAATGGCCCGGATCAGCAGCTTGCTCAGGCCAGTGATGCCTTCCTGTCGGCTGCTGACGCCTATGCTGCCGATCCCTCAACCACTACCGGACTCGATGCGGCATCGGCGAGCCTCCAATTCGACGAGTCCCTGTTGTTCAACTCGCTGCCCGCCAATGTCGTCGGCGCGGTCATCAATCAGGTCCTTCACCTTGGCGGCTCTGACGTCGCCGGCGCGGCGGCCACCGACCTAGCCACCAGCGCGTCCGCAACGCCAAGTGACGTGATCGGCCAGGCGATCGCTGACCTGAATCAAGGCACCGCGCTGTTGGACGCAGCGCCCATAGCCGACCTCAGCGCACGCCAAGCGGACACCCTCGCCAATTCCGAAAACCTCAACACTGAGCTGGTATCACCGCTCTCGCAGATGGCGACGTTGCAAGACGACTTTTCCGCAACCGACCAGACTTTCTTGGCCAACGCCGACGAGCAGCTTGTCACCGCCGCTGCGAACATGCTCTCAGCCGACCAGGCGTTCGTCGCCGCTGACCAAGCCGGTGAACTCAGCGGTAGTAGCTTCAACTCCGTCGACCTGACGCTGATTGACGGCGCTCTGGGACTGCTCAGCGCCGACCTCAATGTGGGCGGTGCTGAATTGTTTGCCCTAGTCACCGGCGGTCTTGACCCCTCATCGGTCGCCGACCTCGCGGCGAGTTTGGACCCTGCCACCGCCATAGACCCGTCTGTCGTCGCCGACGTGCTCTCGTCAATCGGGTTGTGATCCCTAGCGACGGCTAGCAATGCGACTCAGACACCAGGCGGTCACGACGATCGCGGTGGCTTCTGCAGTGACCGTCGCTCCTATCGTGGGCGTCGCCGCCGCTGACGGCCACGTCGTGCTTGGGGGTGGGGCTGGCATCGTGGTTGAGGGCAGCTACTGCACTCTCGGGACTATTGGCCACGACAAGACCGGCGACTTAGTGGGTTTTACCGCCGGTCATTGCGGTGGTCCCGGCGCTCCAGTCCTGGCCGAGGCGGCTGACAACCATGGCCCGGTGGGCACCGTGGCCGCTGTCGGTGGCGGCCTGGACTACGGGGTGATCAAGTTCGACCCCGCCAAGGTGACCCCGACCGCAAACTTCGCCGGATTCGCGATCAAGGGCATCGGAGCCGACCCCGACTGGCACGCGCATGCTTGTACAAACGGCGCTGCCAACGGCAGCCAATGCGGCGGGATCGCGAGTATCCCAGGGCCAGGGCCACGAAGCGCAATGAATCACGCAGTCTTCCAGCCGGGAAATGACGGAGGCCCGATCACTTCCGACGACCTGCTGATTGGACTGGTCCAGAACGGCCAAACCGTTAACGCCGACCCAACCATCCCCCGAGTTGATTTTACGCATTACACGAAATTCAGCGCGATCATGAACGACGTCAGCGCCAAAGGTGGTCCAGGCGCAGGGTTTTCACCAGTTCCGGCCTAAGCGATCCGGCTGCGGACTACCGCCGTGCACGTAAGACGTTGGTTGCCCGCCGTTCTGGCGCCGTTGAGACCACGAGATTTCAACGCGCGAGAAGGCGTTCCTTCTGGTCGGTGAATTCCTCTTCTGTTAGGAGCCCTGAATCGCGTAGGTCACCGAGTGTGACCAGTGCTTCAGCGAATTGGCGAATGTCTGCGGCGATTGCCGTGCCGTGGCCGCTCTGCGAGGTGGGCGTCGACACTGCGCGGGAGCGAGAAATCGTCCCCGTGCGCTCCTGACATCCTCGGGTCGTCGTGCCGGTGATGGCGCGGCCGGCCATGTTCGCCAGCGTCATCTCGCTGAAGAGGCTTCCGGGACTGCTGGACGCCATGACTTCTGGCGCAGCGGCCAATCCGGCCGACGGCGACGCTAATGCTGCGAGCCTGATCTCCGGTGCTGCGACGGTCCAAGCCTGCGGCACCGACAACGTCCCGACTGTGGGAGCCTGACCCAGACCCGCCGTCACCGACGGGAGTTCCGCCGGGCCCACCGCCATCGCCGGCCGCGTCAACCCGCTCTCGATGGCGACATCGGGTGGCAAGTGCCAACCGTTGAACGTGAACGTTTTCAAGATGTCTTGGTCGGTGCTTTCCAACCCCTCGAAGTGGAGTTCATCGTCGTCGAACGATAGGTCGGTAAATAAACCGGTGGTGTTCAATGGCGTCAGCGCGGCCTGGGCCACACCCGGCAAGAACAGAACGAGTGTGGACAGGTCTGACAGCGTTTCCAGCGCCGATGCAGGCGCCGCATCGGCTGCCGCCGTCGATGCAACCCCCTGCAGTCCCGCGGAGATCGCCTGTGCGCTCGTCGCGGCCGACGCCCCGGTTGTCGTCTGCGGTGCCGGAGTGAACGGAGTCAGGGTCGTCGCCGACGCCGAGGTGCCCGCGTAGCCGTACATCGCGGTCGCATCTTGCGCCCACATCTCGGCGTAGAGGGTCTCGGTGGCAGCGATCGCCGGAGTATTTTGCCCGAACAGGTTTGTCGCCACCAGCGCCTGCAACAGGGCGCGGTTGGCTGCGATCACCGGCGGGGGAACCATCGCCGCGAACGTCGCCTCATAGGCAGCGGCCGCCGCTTTGGCTTGGATGGCGGTCTGCTCGGCCTGGCTTGCGGTGGATCGCATCCATGCGGCGTAGGGTTCGGCCGCGGCGGTCATCGCCGCCGATGCGGCGCCAAGCCAGGGCCCTGCGCTTAGCTCCGAGATCACCGATCCGTACGAGGTTGCCGTCGAGTGCAACTCGGCGGCGAGGCCGTCCCAGGCCGCCGCGGCGGCCAGCATCGACCCTGACCCGGGGCCGTCATACATTCGCCCGGAGTTGATCTCCGGTGGTAAAAATGCGAAATCCATTGCTGCACAACCTCCTAATTGATCGTCGCTGCGTCAGTAGCGCCGATGGGCGGAGTCGACCCGTAAGGCGAAATCGAAGTTCGCTCGCGCACCCATCGCCGCATAAGTGCAGCTTGCGCTCCTACCGGTCGATCGCGACGCCAAATGTTTGGATCCCGGCCACAAAGTCGATGAAACAAAACCCCGAAGGGAGTCCGACGGCGGCCCACGACTGCTTGCGAGGTGGCTACGGGTCGTTCCGATTTAGAAAGCGACCTCTTCCGATGTGACAGAAGCCGTCGCGCCAATCGGGGAGTTCGTCGACTTGGCAGCGCGACGGCCTGCGGGGCTGGCCAGTCGTGGTCTCTGCGTTACTTTGGGCAACTCGCCGCGACGCGATCGGTCACTGCGCGTCCCGGCTCGTCGGACAGGGCGGAGGGCGAAGCGCCGCCGACCCATTCGTAATCGCGACGGAACCGGGGGGAGTGTTTCTGGCCGTGCTTTTGGCGCGGACACCCCACCCCCCCTACGCGCGTTCGGGTTTGACTCGCACACTTGGGTCACGGGGACGCTTGCCCAATCGCAAACCGTGAAAACGCCCGAGATCAACCCGTAGAGTTTGCTAAGTCTCAGCTGAAGAATAGCTGTGCGGATCGGGTCGCCAGGTGGGGTTCGCGATGCCTCTTGCACGGCGCTAGAGGAGGCCGCCATGGCAATGCCCGCATTGGTTCTCGTGCATGGTGGCGGGTTCGCCGCTGATTGTTGGGAGCCCACCGTCGACGCGATCCGGCGCGCGGACCCGGAGCTAAAGGTGCTGACCGTTGATTTGCCAGGTCGGCGAGGGAAGCCCGGTGACTTGGTCACGGCGTGTATCGACGAGTGGGTTGACTCTGTGGTTGCAGACATCAAGAGCGCGGAGTTCGACGACAACCTTGTCATC
>NZ_DATNJW010000345.1:0-5063 GCF_035603715.1 Mycobacterium sp.
GGCAGCCGGGTTGCCGCCCGGTGTGATCAACCTGGTCGCCGGCGACGGCTATGCGGTATCGGAAGTGGCTCTGGCAGATCCGCGGCTGGCCGGCATTCACTTCACCGGATCGACGGCGACCTTCCAGAGCTTATGGCAGCAGGTCGGTACCAACATCGAGCACTACCACAGCTATCCGCGACTGGTGGGGGAGACCGGTGGCAAGGACTTCGTGCTCGCGCACAGCTCGGCGCGACCGGATGTACTGCGCACCGCGCTGATTCGTGGCGCCTTCGACTATCAGGGGCAGAAGTGCTCGGCGGCGTCGCGGGCCTTCATCGCACACTCGGTGTGGCAGCAGATGGGTGACGACTTCCTGGCCGCCACCGCCGGACTGACGTTCGGCGACGTCACCGACCTGACCAACTTCGGTGGCGCGCTGATCGACGAGCGGGCCTTCGCCAAGAACGTCAATGCCATCGAGCGCGCGAAAAGCTCGCCCCGCGTGACGATCGCCGTCGGTGGCGAATATGACGACAGCGAAGGCTATTTCGTACGTCCCACGGTGCTGCTGTCCGACGACCCGACCGACGAATCGTTCGCGACCGAGTACTTCGGTCCGCTGCTGTCGGTCTACGTCTACCCCGACAGCGAATTCGAGCGCGTCCTCGACATCGTCGACACTGGATCGCGCTATGCCCTGACCGGGGCGGTGATCGCCGACGACCGCGACGCGGTGCTCGCCGCACAGAACCGGCTGCGGTTCGCGGCCGGCAACTTCTACGTCAACGACAAGCCGACCGGCGCGGTGGTGGGTCGCCAGCCGTTCGGTGGTTCCCGCGGGTCGGGCACCAACGACAAGGCCGGCTCGGCAATGAATCTGCTGCGCTGGACGTCTGCCCGCTCGATCAAGGAGACGTTCGTCCCGCCCACGGATCACACGTACCCGCACATGGCGACGCAGTGATGTCCGGCTTGTTCACCAAGACGCTGCGCCCGGCGATACTGGCCGCCAGTCGCTCGCACGGATTGCGGCACACCGCCGAGCGCTTCCCGGTTACCCGTAAGGTGGTGCACCGGTTCGTGCCCGGTGCGACGTTGGAACGGGTGCTGGACAGCGCTGGCGCACTGCGGGATTCGGGCCGGCTGGTCAGCATCGACTATCTCGGTGAGGATGTCACCGATATCGACGGCGCGAACGCCACCACGCATGCCTACCTCAAGCTGCTCGACGCGCTGGGTCGGCGGACGGATGCCGCGCACGACGGCGTGCGCGCGTTGGAGGTGTCGCTGAAGCTGTCCGCGCTGGGACAGGCGCTGGATCGAGACGGTGAAACGATCGCACTAGCGAACGCACATGCCATCTGCGAGCGCGCCGAACAGGTCGGTGCCTGGGTGACGGTGGACGCCGAGGACCACACCACCACGGATTCCACCCTGTCGATCGCCGCTGATCTACGGACCGACTTCCCGTGGCTGGGTGTGGTTTTGCAGGCCTACCTGCGGCGCACGCACGGCGACTGCGAACAGTTCGCCGCGTCGGGGGCCAGGGTCCGGCTGTGCAAGGGCGCCTACGACGAACCGGTGTCGGTGGCCTATCGGGAGGCGGCGGCGGTCACCGCCTCGTACCTGCGCTGCTTGCGGGTGCTGATGGCAGGGCCGGGGTACCCGATGGTTGCCTCTCACGACCCGGTGATCATCGACGCGGTGCCCGTAATGGCGCGCGAAACCGGCCGTGACCCAGCCGATTTCGAATACCAGATGCTGTACGGGGTCCGCGACGCCGAGCAGACGCGGCTGGTGTCGGCGGGCAACCGCGTTCGGGTGTACGTACCGTTCGGCACTCAGTGGTACGGGTATTTCATGCGGCGCTTGGCCGAACGGCCGGCCAACCTCACGTTCTTCATGCGGGCGCTCGCCGAGCGTGGTCACTGACCGCAGGCACTCACGACGGACGCGCCACGATCACCGGACGGTGCACGGCTTGAACGACAGCGTTACTGACCGAACCCAACAGCATGCCGGAGAACGCCCCGCTTCCGTGTGTCCCGACGACGACGAGCTGGGCGGACTCCGATGCGTCGACCAGCGCGTGTGCCGCTCGGTCACTGACGAGGCGGTTCTGCACCGACACGTCGGGATAGCGCTCTTGCCACCCCGCGAGCGCCGCGTCCAGAATGTGACCTTCTTTGGCGGTTGTCGGTGACCAGTCGTAACCGGGAATTGCGTTCATATCGATGTCATTCCACGCGTGCAGCGCTATCAGCTCGGCGTGCCGCAGTGACGCTTCCTCGAACGCGATTGCGGCAGCGAGGTCTGAGGTCGAGCCGTCGATTCCCACGAGCACGGGACCCTTTGCGGGGTGCGGCAGCTCCGGATCGTCATGCCGAATAAGCGCAACGGGACAGTGTGCGTGACGAATGAGACCAGCGCTGACCGAGCCGAGAATGCTGCGAGACAATGCCCCGCGCCCGCGAGAGCCGACGACGATGAGCTCCGCGTCCTTGGATTGGTCCACGAGGGTCGGCACGGGGGTGGTAGAAGACAGCAATTCGCCAGTGATGTGTACCTCCGCAGTGTCGGCGATCGCGTCATGGGCGATCGCCGACGCGTGTGCGAGCAGGCTGCGGCCCTCGGCTTGTTGCTCGCTCGGCGATTCTTCGAGGACTGCGGCCTGGGACCATGTCGCGGCGGCGGGACTCTCCACGTGCACAACGGTGAGCGGTAAGCCGCGGATGGCCGCATCGTGCGCGGCCCAACTGACCGCGGCATCTGATTCCGGCGACCCGTCGATGCCGACGATGATCCCGTAACGCTTCGTTGTCGAGACCATGTGATCTCCTTCCGTCGAGGAGAACGCTAATGCAGCGTCGACGTTCGCTCGGCGTCAGCGGGAGTCGGTTGTGCGTCGTGACCGTGAACGGTCGTTGGCGAACCCCTGAACGACGTGTGCACGTACGAAATCGGCGACCGCCTCCGGGTCGTCCATGTCCAGTGTCGACGACGGAGTGCTGAACAGCGAGAACAGGATTCGGGCGAACCATTCGCCCGCCGACTGGATGTCCAGGTCTTTGCGTACCTCGCCGGTGATCTTGGCCGCGGCCAGGTGCGGCGCCAGGAAGTCGACGCATTCGCGTAGCAGGACGGCGGCGTCCTTGGTGAGCAGCAGGCTGATCGCTTCTTCGTCGAAGTACTTCTCGGAGGCGATCACCCGTCGGGCCTGGGTCACGAATACCGCTGCGCGGCTGAGCTTGTCCTCCAACGAGCCGCCCCGGTCCATGGCCAGGGACATTTGCCGATAGAACTGCTCGGAGGTGTGTTCGGCGCACGCTTCGACGATGGCGGCTTTGTCGCGGAAGTACTCGTAGATGGTGCTGCGGGAAACGCCCGCCGCCTTGGCGATATCCACGATCGTTGCCTTCTGCATTCCTTGCTTGCGAAAGCAGGCATACGCGGACTCCACGATCAGCTCGCGGGTATCGGCTGCGGTGGCTTGGGTCATGACGGCGTTCCCTACCCGCCGGCGAGGATCAACCCGCTGGTCGGCACGCCGGTACCCGAGGTGACCAGAACGTGCTCGACATTGTCGACCTGGTTGTGCGAGGTTCCACGGACTTGACGCACGCCCTCGGTGATGCCGTTCATCCCGTGGATGTAGGCCTCGCCGAGCAGCCCCCCGTTGGTGTTGATCGGCAATTCGCCGCCCAGCGACAACCGCTCCACGGTGGCGAAGTCCTTGGCTTCGCCACGTCCGCAGAATCCGAGCTCCTCGAACTGGGTGAACACGAACGGCGTGAAATGGTCGTAGATGAACGCGGTTTGGATGTCTTGCGGCTTGAGCCCGGAATCGCGCCAGAGCGTGTCGGCGACCACGCCCATCTCAGGCAGCCCGGTGATCTCCTCGCGGTAGTAGCTGGTCATCATCTCACCGTTGTAGGCTGCGCCCTGCGCGGCCGCGGAGATGACCGCCGGCGGCTGACGCAGGTCGCGGGCGCGCTCGGCGCTGGTGACGACCAGCGCGACCCCGCCGTCGCTCTCCTGGCAGCAATCCAGCAGTCGCAGAACCGGTTCGATGATCCACCGCGAATTCTGGTGGTCTTCCAGAGTGATCGGCCGCTCGTAGAACCACGCGTCGGGGTTGGTGGCCGCATGGGCCCGGTCGACCACGGCGATCCGGCCGAAGTCTTCATTGGTCACCCCGTAGGTCGACATGTAGCGCTGCGCGTGCAGCGCGACCCACGCTGCGGGAGTGAGCAATCCGAACGGAGCGTAGTGCGCCATGAACAGCGGAGTCTCTGCGCTGGTGCGTCCGCTGCCGCCGAAGCGGAATCCCGAACGTTCGTTGAAGGCGCGCCAGCACACCACCACATCGGCGACTCCGGCGGCGACCGCCATGGCGGCATGCGCGACCGTTCCGGCGGCCGCCCCGCCACCGTGCGGGACGCGGGAGAAGAAATTCAGATCGCCAATGCCGACGTTGCGAGCGACGTCGATCTCGTCGCTGGAATCCATGGTGAACGTCACCATGCCGTCGACATCACTGGGCGAAAGGCCGGCGTCGTCGAGTGCGGCGCTGACCGATTCGCACGCCAATTGCAGCTCGCTGCGGCCGGATTCCTTGGAGAACTCGGTCTGGCCGATGCCGGCGATCGCGGTGTTTCCGGCCA
The DNA here is from genome assembly GCF_035603715.1 of Mycobacterium sp. GTDB lineage: Bacteria > Actinomycetota > Actinomycetes > Mycobacteriales > Mycobacteriaceae > Mycobacterium. The sequence continues at coordinate 4,647 of NZ_DATNJW010000345.1, forward strand.
GCTTCGACGGCGATGAACTCATGCCCGGGCCCCGTCGAGCAGGCTTACGACGGCGGTGCCGGAGACGTGATTGCCGAGGCTGTTGGCCGCCTGGAAGGTGACTTCGATGAAGTTCTCGCCGCCGGATCCTTCGGTTTTGCCGGTGACGCTTCCGGTGAAACGCAGCGGGTCGTCCGGAAACGATGGCACGCCAAGGCGAATCGCCAGCTTAGTGATCATTGCCTCGGGCCCGGCCCAGTCGGTCAGGAAACGCACGCAGTAGCCGTTGGAGGTCAGGATGTTCATGAACAGGTTGGGCGAGCCCTGCTTGTTGGCGTAGTCGCGGTCGTGGTGCACCGGCATGAAGTCGCGCGACGCGATCGCCCCGGCCACGATCATCGTGGTGGTGACTGGGATCTCCAGCGGAGTGACCTCGTC
>NZ_DATNJW010000346.1:0-3559 GCF_035603715.1 Mycobacterium sp.
GGCACGTCGTGGTCAAAGACCAACTGGCAGTTCACTTGGACGCTGCCGGCGTGCAGGCGCTTGAGCATCCGGTGGGCCCGGCCGACATCCTGCGTCCAAGCGGTGGCGGCCAGGCCGTAGGTGGTGTCGTTCGCCAAGGCCACGGCTTCGTCCTCGTCGTCGAACGGCAGGATCGTGACAACGGGCCCGAAGATCTCCTGCTGATACAGCCGCATGCTGGTATCGACGTTGGTGAGCACCGTCGGGTGGACGAAGTAGCCCTTACGGTCCAGCCGGTAGCCGCCGGTGACCACTTCGACGCCGTCCCTTTTGCCTTCGTCGATGAAGCCCATCACCCGGGTCAGCTGCTTCTGGCTGATGAGCGGGCCGCTGACGCAACCCTCCTCGCTGGGAGCGCCGAGCTTGAAGGTGTTGGCCATCATCGAGATGCCTTCCACCACTTGGTCGTACACGCCACGCTGGGCGAAGATCCGCGATCCGCAGACGCAGCCCTGGCCAGAGTGCACGAAGATGCCCAGCGATGCCATCAGGAGGGCCTTGCTCATGTCGGCGTCGTCGAAGATCAGCACAGGCGACTTGCCGCCGAGTTCGAGCGTGACCTTCTTCAGGTTGTCGGCGGACGCCCGCACGATCTCCTTGCCGACTTCCGTCGAGCCGGTGAAGGCGACCTTCTGGACGTCGGGATGCGCGGTGATCGCCGCACCCGCGGTGTGACCGTAGCCGGTCAGCAGGTTGGCGACACCCTCGGGCACACCGGCTTCGTGGATCAGCCCGTCGAGCAGAAGAGCTGAAAGCGGTGTCTCCTCAGCGGGTTTGACGAGCACACTGCAGCCGGCGGCCAACGCCGGTGCGAGCTTGGCGCTGGCGTTGAAGATCGGTCCGTTCCACGGGAAGATCAGCCCGACCACGCCGTAGGGCTCTTTCAGTGTGTAGGCGTGCATATCGACATAGGAGTCGCTCGCGATGCCATCGGTCTTCACGTCGTAGGCGACGCCGTTGATCTTCGAACACCAACCGGCGTAGTAGCGGAAGAACTCCGAGCACGTGGACATCTGCAACGTCGCCTGCATCAGCGGCATGCCGGTGTTCAGCGAATCCAGTTGGGCGAACTCGTCAGCGTGCGCGTCGATCAGGTCCGCGATCCGCCACATGATCTTGGCCCGCTCGCGGCCCGGCAGCTGGGACCATACACCGGACTCGAAGGACGCCTTCGCCCGTGCGACGGCCTCCTCGACCCCTGCTGCGCCGCAATCGGTGAATTCCGTGATCGTTTCCTCGGTCGCGGGATCGATGACTGAAATGACATCACCTGAGCCGGGTCGCTTGCGAAGGTCGTCCAAGAGTTCCTGCAGCGCCATCTGATCCCTTCCATGCCATTCACGCCGAATGCTGAGCACCTGCTTAGCATCGCTGGCGATGCCGGGTCAAGCGCGTGCGTCAGTGACCCAGCGCTTTGGTCAACAGCGCGGTGAGCCGCTTCTGCTCGGCCGCGCTCAACTGGTCAGTCAATGGCGTGATTCGGTCACCGACGGCCGCAGTGATCACCGGCACCAGTCTGCGAGCCGACTCGGTGAGTGTCACTCGTACTGATCGGCCGTCGTGCGGATCGGCGGTCTTGGTAACCAGGCCGCGCTGTGCGGCGCGGTCGATCAGCCCGCTCATGGTGGAGCGCTCCAGTCCGGTGAAGGTCGCCAGATCGGCCATCGTCGGCTCGCGGTCCCGCAAGATGCCCAGCACCCGCAGTTGAGTGAGTGACAGGTCATGCTCGGCCGCGACTTCTGTGAGCACCGCCATCAACGTAAAAGACATCTGCGCCAACGCATCTCGCAGATGGTCGAGATGGTGGTTGCTGGACGTCACCGGTCAGACAATATCAAATACGTGGTAGTACGAACTAGATAAAAGATCGGTATGTCACCCGAATCATTTGCCCAAGTTTCGCTAATTTGTCATGTGTTTACCGCACACTTACGTCACCATCACTGCCGATCATGAAGGAAGCGCATCACATGGCCCTAACTCGCTGGCTTGCCGGATTCACCCTCCCGCTGATCGCCGCCGCTGCGCTGGTCAGCAGCCCCGCGAAAGCGAAGGCCGATCCCGTCGCTGACGACTACCTCAATCAACTGCGCGGCGCCGGCCTGACGTGGCCGCCGGGGCACGAGCAGGCGCTCATCGGGACGGCTTTGCTCGTCTGTGACGACCTCGGGTGGGGTTGGACGCCGCAACAGATTGCCAATAACGTTCACGCCAATCTGGACCCGGACAACATCCATGTGCACGACGTCGGAGCCATGGTGAACATCGCGCGTGCGGTTTATTGCCCCAACCAGCGGTGCTGGGCTCCCCACTGCTGAGCCCCATTCGAATCCGTTGCGGACGAACCGCAACGAGATAAAACACATGAGGCGCGGACGCTCGGGCTGAGCGCCCGCGGCTCATGGAGCGAGACTTATACGTCGCAGCAGAGCGCGACGTTCCTCTAGCTTCCTCGATCGTTTCGCCATGCCTCGGAGATGCGCACCGCCCCTCCGAGGCATTCACGTGCTGGCATTTGGGCACATCTCAGGGTTGTCCTTCGCGCGTTAACTTTTCTCGCCGCTAAACCCGTCGAGTCATAACCGGCAGCGCATGTTGTGCGCCTCTTCTGGCGGCGACACGCCCGGAGCAGCCGATACGAATGCCCGGGCCCCGTCAACGGTGCCGTGACTGAAATCCCCTGTTTGCGCGGTGGATGTGCTGGTGAAGAGGCATTTCGCCGTTTGCGAACCCGCACGCGTAACGAACAGGAAGACCCCATCGAGCACACAGGCAGCCTTAAGTTCAGATGTCCATGATATGAATCATGGGTATTGTTAAGGTGAACGAAAAGTGAACAGGGGACCTCTTGTGATCGGAAAACTCCTCGTCGGTGTCGCTGGAGCCGTCATATCCATAGGCCTGGCCGCGTCGGCCGGAGCCGACCCGGTCACGACAGCCGGCGCCAACCAGCCATCGCAACCTGGCACACCCCAGGACTTTTTGGCCGCCGTACGGTCGGCGGGCATCACCGGGACGGATCCGGCGATGCTGGGCGACGGCTACAACGCGTGCTGGCAATTGTGGAATCAGCACGCCGCGGGTACTCAGGTGGCCGCGGGCCTCGTGCGCGACTATCACCTGACCGACGCGCAAGCGGGTCAATTTGTGCTTTCCGCCTACAACGACCTGTGCCCAGTGCCCGGCACGTATGACTATTGGGCTTATAGCACCAGCTGAAATCAGTTGGCCCGCAACAACAACGACGATGGACGCACGCGTATAAAGTAACCCGCACAGCGGTCGGCAAGGTTATCGCCGACCGCCGCGCACCACACACTGCGGTCCGGTTGCGCTCCGAAGGTAGCGCTATCTAGCTAAGCCGCAGTTCAAAGGGCTAAGCGGATCACACGTCGTAGTACAGCGCGAACTCGTACGGGTGCGGCCGGATCTGAACCGGCAGGATCTCGTTGTCGCGCTTGAAGTTGATCCACGTCTCGATCAGGTCGGACGTGAAAACGCCTCCCTCGGTGAGGTATTC
>NZ_DATNJW010000347.1:0-11755 GCF_035603715.1 Mycobacterium sp.
ACGCCTCGAATCGATCGTGACGCGAGGGCCATCGGGCGCAGATTCATGACACGACAGTAGCGGTCACAAGATCAGCGTGGCGACCGCCTGATCAATGAAACGCGGCGGGCTGGGTCTGGCTGACCACGGTCGGAGCCGGGACGTCGGGGTTGGGGTTGGGCCCCGGCAGCGGACCCTGACCAGGCAGCGGGCCCTGACCAGGTAGCGAGCCCTGACCCGGTCCGGGCGGGACGCCGAGATAACCGGAGCCAGGTGGAAAGCCCATCGGCCCCTCGGGACTGGTCGGGGGGAGTATCGACAGCAGCCGGGTGGCCACGAAGCTCGCGGCTTGGTTGGTGTAGACGGGCACGTAGCCGTCGGTGTGCCCGCTCCACTGATTGCCCTCGCCGGCGTGGCAGATCGGGTCTTCGGGGTTGCAGTAGTCGACGGCCTTGGCGCCGAACATAGCGCTCTGAGCCGCGATCGTTCCGCCGCTACGGTCGGCCGGGTTGCCGAACGTGGTGACCGCGATGACGTGGCTGGCGTACTGCGGCGGCAGCGAATCGCCCCAGCCGACGCCGCCGATATGCGTTCCGGTGACGATGTCGACCACCGACGCGCCCTGCGAGTACCCGCCGAGCACCTGCGGGGTGCCCGGGCACTTGTCGGCCACATCCTTGATGTGCTTGATGGCATCCTTGGCGCCGTCGTTGCCGTGCAGCTGCAACAGGGTGGCGCGGTAGTTGACCGGGTAGGCGTCGACGTTCTTGCCGGTGTTCTGGCGGATCCCGTCGACGAGGGCCTGGCCGACGCGGCCCAAGCCGTTCGGCTCGTCGGTACCGCGGGCGAAGGTCACCGCGATATCCGGGCAGTTGTCGGCCTTGGCCGACGGCACCGCGCTCTGAACGGCGCTCGGCGCGACCGCCAGGACGGCTGCGGCCACCACAGCGGCGGCGCCCAGGCCAGCCCAGCGAAAGCTGCGTGACCAGGCATGACGTGATGCAAAACGGGTCCTGCGGCTAATGCTCACCAGGCGATTCTACGGATTTCCGGCCCCGGGGTCATATCCACGGCTTCTAGGGGCTGGCTGTGGATCGCCGAGGGCCCGCGGCGTGACCAGTACATATCGTCGTCCGGGATGGTGTACCAACCGACCACGAGGCTGCAGATCAGCGGGTACCGATTTATGCGGCGCCGCATCGAATGCGCGCTGCTGGGCAGGGACCTCCGCTCAGTGAACGAGCCAATGCGCGCGCCTGCACAGTCGCTGATGGCCGGGCTGGCGTTGGCGGTCATTCTGCTGGCCGTTTGCATGGTGCTGGCCCTTCTGCGTCCGCAGCCAGGATTGTCGACCGCTCCGATCTTGATGGAGAAGCAGTCGGGGGCCCTCTACGTTCGGTTGGGCGAGACGCTGCATCCCGTGCTGAACCTGGCTTCGGCCAGGTTGATCGCAAAGACAAACGCTGACCCGCAGCCGACAGTCGCGTCGGCGCTCAGTCGCGCCAGAAGGGGTCCGCTGCTGGGTATCCCCGGCGCCCCGCAGTTCTTGGGCACCCCACTCGACGAAGACGAATTGCGGTGGACGGTCTGCGACAGCCGCGACGGTACGACCGTTGTGATTGGCCGCGGGGAAGGCCCGCAGTCCCATCATCTTGCCGGCGCTCAGACCGTGCTTGTCAGGCCGTCGCCGGCAGGATCGACCTACCTTCTCTACAGCGGTCGCCGGTCTGTGGTGAACCTTGCTGACGCCGCGGTCGAGCGTGCCCTCGGACCCGAGGGTCAGGTCCCAAGAACGGTGTCGCCCCTACTGCTGAATATCATCCCGGAGGCGCCGCCTTTGACCGCGCCGCGAATCCCTGATGCCGGCATTCGCAACTCGAGTTCGCTTCCGGGTTTTCCGGTCGGGAGTGTGCTCCGGGTGACGCGAACAGGCGGCGACGAGTTTTACGTCGTCCTTGCCGACGGCGTTCAGCGGGTCGGACAGCTTGCCGCCGATCTCGTGCGATTCACAAACCCGCAGGGCACCCGGACCGTGATGTCCGTCGCCCCTGACGTGATCCGCAATGCTCCGGCGGTGACACGGCTACCGGTGTCTGGGTTCCCCGACCAAGCGAAGAATCCGCGGCCTACCGACGATGGGACGCTCTGCGTGGGGTGGACGTATGCGGCGTCGGGAAATGTCGACGTCTCGTTTTCGGTTGGGGGACTACCCCTCTCGGACGGCGAGGGGCCGGCATCCTTGGCGCAGGCGGACGGAAGCGGTCCAGCCGTCGACGCCGTCTATCTCCCACCAGGGCGCAGTGCGTATGTCCGCGCAACCGGCCTGTCTGGCGGCAACATTCGCGCAGGCACGCGATATGTCGTCTCCGACACCGGTGTTCGATACGCCATCCACGACGATGACGCGGCGCATGACCTCGGAATGCCCGACGCGATGGTCGCTGCACCCTGGCCATTGCTGGCCAATTTGCCCGCTGGGCCGGAATTGAGCAGGGCCAATGCCTCAGTCGCACAGGATGTTCCGGCTGCTACCCGATCGGACCCGGGTTCGTCGTAGGCGCGTCCACATCCCGCCGACCGCCAGCACCACGACCAATAAGCCACCGCAGATCGCTGCCCCGTTGAACGCCGCGTTCCGGGCGCGGTGGTCGGGACGGGCGTCAGGGGACGGCTCAAGGATCGGGGCCGATGTCCGGGCTGGCGGAGCGGGTGGAGCGGTCGGAGTGTCGGTGCTGACCGCGGCAAGGACGTCCACCAAGCCTGCGCCGACCACCGGATCCCAACCACCGGGCGGATGATGAGCGGTGGCCTTGATGCGTTGCATCACCTGACGGGCCGTCCACGTCGGGAATCGGGACCGGATCAGCGCGGCCACGCCAGTGACCACCGGCGTGGCATAGCTGGTACCTGACAGCGGAGTCGAACCCTGTTGTCCATCAACGGCGTTAGCTAGTCCCCCGCCGGTCGAGCTCAGTGATACCACCCCTTCGCCGGGCGCGGCGACATCCACCCACGGCCCAGCCATGGTGAATGCCGACGGTTCGCCACGGACGTTCACCGAGCCCACGGTTAGCACATAGTCGTCGTACCAGGCAGGGCTCACGACCACCGTCGCTGAGTCCGGCGTCGCATCGGCTTGCTGAGCGGGGCACTGCCCAGCGCCGATGTTCCCGGCAGCGACCACGACAACGGTGTTCTTGACGTCGACAGCGTAGGACAGCGCCGCACCGAGTGCGCGGTCGTCGAGCGCCGACCCGACGCGGGCGCACGCGACAGAGGAGATGTTGATGACCGAGGCGCCCAGGTCAGCAGCAGTACGCACCGCCCGCGCCATGGTGTCGACGTCCCCGAAGCCCGTGGCGGACGGATCAGCAGCGGGTCCGAACTTCGTGCTGGACTGCCTGATGCTGATCAAGTCAGCTTCGGGGGCGACGCCACTGAAGTCATCTGTGTGCTTGGGATCCGCCGCGGCGGCAATGATCCCGGCTACTGCCGTACCGTGGCCGTCGCAATCCTGGGTGCCATCGCCGGTGAATACGTAATCACCGCCGGCCATCAGGTGAGACAGTCGCGGGTGCGTTGATACGCCTGTGTCGATGACGGCGACTCGCTGGCCCGAGCCGCGGGTCAGCCTCCAAACCTGCTGCAGGTCAAGCGCGGCGAGTTGGGCAGCGTCGTTGGATGGAGTGGCGTCACGTGTCATCGCGGGCACTGCGCAGATCTCCCGCTGCACGGTCGGTTGCGGCGGGCTTGGCGGTGCCGGCTGAGGGAGTCGACTGTTGTCGATCGGCGGCGGCGACACCGCTTGTGCGGGCGATGCGGCACACTGCGGCATCGCCGCGACTAAGGCAACCACCACGCAATGGCGGGTGCGCCGTCGCGCTGTCCTCACAATAGGTTCAAGCTACGTGTAGCGCTGTACAGCCCGCAGAGCCAAACGGCCAGCGGGACAACGACGGCCAATGCGAGGTACTCCAGCAGTTCGACACACCGCCGCCCGATCGGAGAGACCGTCGTCGTGTCGCGGATTGAAGCTAGATACGTTGCGACGCCGCCCAGTATCAACGAAACCGCGGCGACATGGGCCGTCCATTGCGGGTACGCGGCAGCAGTAGCGACGAGAACAGTGCTGATGGTAGCTATCCCACAGATGATGAGCGGAACGGATCTCGCAAGGTCTCGGTGTGCGCGAGCCCGCAATAGCAGGACGCCGCCGGCCACGGTGGCGAACAGGAGGCCGGGGAATCGTGGCTCGCCGGTCAGGAACGATCCCAATGCTGCGCCGATCGCTCCTAATGCTGCCGAGGCCGAGAAGGCGGCGGTCAAGCCGGTAAGCCAGGCATGGGCACGGATTGCGTTGGCATTCAAAAAATGTGGACTGGAGGACTGGAGATCTGCGGTGGGTTCCGCCGTAGACGGGGACAGTCGCGCAAGCGTGACCGACAGTGGTGCCGATGCTTCGACAAACGCCAACGATATGGCTGTGAACGCTGCGCAGTTGCCCTGCAGTGGGATAGCGGTGATCGTCGCTACCATGGCCGCGGTCGCGCCGGTCGCCGCAAACGTCAGTAACGCGGTGAATGCTGCTGCGTAATTGGATATCGCGCGCATGGCCGCCGCACATGTTGCGGCAGCCGCTGCCGCGAACACCGCGTTCGGAGCGCCCGGCTTTCCGGGTACGACCAGTAGGCCCGCCAGCGCGGCGAAGCTAGTGGCCAGCGTGCCCCATATGAGTCCTACGGACTGTTCGCGGGCAACACGATACGCAATAGCTGCCCCCAGCAGAGACAACAGCGCGATCGTTGCGGCAACGCCGGCGCCGGCGGCGCGATGATCGTCGTTTGGGTGAAACACGGTTCGGGTCAGCACCGTTGCGGCTACGCCAGCCAGCCACATAGTTGCCAGCAAGCCCGCTAGTTGAGCCCTTCGCTGAGTCCAGCAGGACTCCATCACCGAGACCGACGCAGACACCGCTTCCGCTTCGTCATCGAAACGTGGGGCCATCAATTCAGTCGGCGAGCTTGTCAGGAGCAACGCGGCGCCATCTCGAATCCCTAATTGGGCGAGTGTCTTTGACGGGTTCAGCGCGTTGCTGCCCGGAAGCGAGAGCTGATAGTGAACAGCGAGCGGCCCGGCACGAAATCCACTACTGCCAGTCAAGATGTCCACGATCGGTGGAATCAGCAATCCGATGGGCGTTGCTGCGGACAACACCAGATCGACGCGAGCGGATTCGGCATCAATCGATAGCCGACGTACTCCTCCGCCGCCCAGGTGTGATCCGCCATTTTGGGTGGGTACTGCCAAAGCGTGCTGCACATCGACCTCCGTTCGCCAATACGGACGCTAGCCGGGATGTCGCTGCCGCCCATGCGTTGATCCACAGCCGACTTGCCGCTGATTTCGACCGTGCTTACCGTGCCAATCGCATCCGGCGAAGCGGTTGCGGTCAGATGTTGGGAGGGCTGGATGCGGTCGTTCGAGAGTGGTGCAACTGCGGAGCACGTGCCGACCGAACGACTGCCCCGGCCGCCGTACGACACCGCGGACATCGCCGTCGCCGCACCACAGGAAGTGGCCCGGCAGGCGCGGCTGAGTCCAATGGTCCGGCTTCTACCGATCGTCACGGCGATCGCGACGGTGGGGGCGATGGCGGTGGCTTACTATTCCCGGTCGGCGGTGGCGCGAAATCCGTCGTTCTTGATTTTTCCGTTGATGATGCTCGTGTCGACGGTGACGACTGTCGTTGCCAACGCGGATCGCCGTCGCGGCGCGATTAATGCCGAGCGCGCAGATTATCTGGGTTACCTGTCCGACATGCGGGCCGCAGTCGTCGATACGGCTACGGCGCAGCATCAGTCGCTCTTCTGGTGCCATCCTGATCCCGACTCGCTATGGACCCTGGTGGGTGGTTGCCGGATGTGGGAGCGGCGAGCTTCGGACTCGGATTTTTGTCAGGTGCGAATCGGACTTGGAACTCTGTCGCTTGCTACGCGGTTAGTCCCGCCGACCATGGAGACTACGAGCCGGCTGGATTCGGTCGCCGTGACCGCGCTAGACCGATTTCTGCGCACCCATTCGACGGTCCCGAACGTCCCCATCACCCTCGCGCTGCGCGAAGTGGCAGCCGTGAGCGTCGGCGGCGACATGACCCACGTGCGCGCATTGTTGCGCGCGGCAATCTGTCAACTGGCAGTTATGCACAGCCCGCGGCTGGTATTGATCGCCGCCGCTGTCAGCGACCACGACAGACAATACTGGGAGTGGTTGAAATGGTTGCCGCACAATCGACATCCCCACATCAGTGACGACGTCGGGCCCGCGCGGCTGGTGTATGCGTCGCTGGCAGCGTTGATCGAAGCACTCGCCGGCGTGACGAAGGACCGGCTGCCCGCCGGTCCGCTGTCACCGCATGTGGTGATCGTCGTCGACGGTGTCGTTGACGACACCGAACGAGTGAACAGCGCTGCCGGCAAAGCCATTACGACGTTGACGATCGACGACACTGAACCAGTTGGGACACTGCGGTTGCGGGTGAGTGACAGCGAAGTGCTCATTCGGACATCGATCGACGATGAAGTGGCAGCACGACCGGATGCCATGAGTTACACGGCTGCGCTGGCGTGCGCGCAAAGGCTGGCCGGCTACCGGGCAAGCGGCGTGGATACGTCCAAGCCGACGGATTGGTCGGACCTGATCGGAATCGGTGATGTCGCTTTCTTTGCACCGGAACAATGCTGGGCCGGTAGGGGGCCCCATGATCGGCTGCGTGTTCCGATCGGGATCACGATGACGGGTGCGCCGGTGGAGTTGGACATCAAAGAAGCCGCCGAGAGCGGAATGGGACCGCACGGACTCTGCATCGGGGCAACCGGTTCCGGCAAGTCGGAGTTCTTACGGACAGTCGCGTTGGGCATGATGACCTGCCACTCACCAGAGGATCTCAACCTGGTTCTCATCGACTTCAAAGGCGGGGCGACATTCGCAGGGCTAGAGCCGGCGCCGCATGTCGCCGCCGTCATCACGAACCTGTCCGACAAGTCGGCCTTGGTCAGGCGAATGCGTGATGCTCTGAACGGTGAGATGAATCGCCGCCAAGAACTGCTTCGAGCGGCGGGCAACGTCGACGGGATCGCCGCCTATTCGAGAGCGCGACGAAGCGGAGCTCGACTATCGCCTCTGCCAACACTGTTCATAATCGTTGACGAGTTCTCCGAATTGCTCAGTCAACATCCAGATTTCGCCGATGTCTTTGTGGGCATCGGTCGACTCGGACGGTCGTTGGGCGTGCATTTGTTGTTGGCAAGTCAACGCCTTGAGGAAGGCCGACTGCGCGGCCTGGAATCGCATCTGTCCTACCGGATATGCCTGAAAACCTTGTCGATCAACGAATCGCGGATGGTGCTCGGTACGTCCGACGCGTACGAGCTTCCCAGCGCGCCGGGCGCCGCCTATCTGCGTGTCGGCACCAATGGATTGATCCGCTTCCAGACTGCGTACGTGTCGGGGCCGTGCCGGGTCGACGCACAGCTTGCCGAGACCCCTGAGCGAGAAGAGAAGTCAGCGCCGGTCCGACTATTCGCCACCGAGCCGATCGGGCAGGTTACCGTTGCCGGTCGCACGGGGATGGATACAGTCGAGCGCCGCACTGTCCTCCAGACCGTCGTCCAGCGGCTATCGGGGCACGGCCCCCGGGCGCACGAAGTGTGGCTGCCACCGCTCGGAGCGGCACCGATCCTGAGCGCCCTACTGGTCGACGGTGAACCGACGTCCCCGTTGACAGTTCCGATCGGGATCGTTGATCGTCCGTTCGAACAGTGCCGGACGCCACTGGTCGTCGACTTGTCCGGAGCCGCAGGCAACGTCGCTATTGTCGGAGCGCCCCAATCGGGTAAGTCGACAGCGTTGCGCACGCTTATCACCGCGCTGGCAGTCACCCACGATGCGAGCGCAGCCCAGTTCTACTGCCTCGACTTCGGGGGTGGGACGTTGGCAACTCTGCGAGAGTGGCCCAGCGTGGGGTCGGTCGCCGGACGCGCCGATCCCCAGTTGACTCGTCGCACGATTGAGTGGCTCAGCGCACTCATTCGATCCCGCGAAATGCTCTTCCACAACCACGAGATCGAATCGATGGCACACTATCGGCAGCTCAAGGAGAACCGGGATCCGCGGTGCGATCGCTTCGGTGACGTCTTTCTGGTCGTAGACGGTTGGCCAAGCCTGATCCGGGAATTCGAGGCCGTCGAACCATCAATCGCAGCACTTGCAGCTGAGGGCCTCTCGTACGGCGTGCACGTCGTTTTGTCAGCATCGCGTTGGGCCGAGGTACGCCCCGCGCTACGGGACCAGATCGGGACGCGAATCGAGTTGCGGCTCGGTGATCCCGCGGATTCCGAACTGGATCGACGGCAGGCTCAAGAAGTTCCCGAGGGCAATGCCGGTCGGGGGCTTTCCAGCGATGCGTTGCACATGGTCATAGCGCTACCCAATCTTGACAGCGAGGATTCGGGTCGGCGCCGCGACGGCTGGATTGCGCCGCCGATCCCGCTCTTGCCGACGCAGGTCGACCATTGCGAGGTGATTGAGCGCGCGGGCGCCGCTCAACTCCGACCTCTGATCGGCCTTGAGGAGAGCGAATTATGCCCGGTGGCTATCGATTTCGCGCAACATTTACATCTGCTGATCCTCGGTGACAACGAGTCCGGAAAGACAGCCACGCTGCGCACCATCTGCCGTGAGCTAATGCGAACTACTACTAGCGCGCAATGCCGATTGTTTGTCGTTGATGTGCGACGGTCGTTACTTGGCGTCGTGCAGCCCGAATCCGGACACTTTGGCGGATACCTTGCTTCCGCCGATGCAGTCGGCGAGGGACTGCCGCGCATCATCGAGCAGTTGCGTCGAAGAATGCCCCCTCCGAATGCCACGCCACTGCAATTACGTCAGAGGTCGTGGTGGTCGGGTCCAGAGATATACGTTGTCGTCGACGATTACGACCTAGTCGGCAGCGGCGGCGGCAATCCGCTGGCTTCGCTGGTGGAGGTGCTGCCGCACTCCAGAGACTTGGGTCTGCACCTGTTGGTGGCACGCCGTAGCAGCGGGGCAGCCCGCGCCATGTTCGAGCCACTACTCGGCGGGCTGCGCGATGCCGGTGCCATGACACTGCTGATGAGCGGAAACCCGGACGAGGGGTTGACGATTGGGTCGGTGCGCGCATCGTCCATGCTCCCTGGTCGCGGCACGCTGATTACGCGGCGGTGTAGCCCGCAGCTGATCCAAGTCGGCTGGAGTCCGCCACCTTGAGGGCGCACATACTTGAGGTCGGTCCGAGCGCGGTCCGCCGATTATGTTGTGGCGGAGCCACTGTCGCTGATAGCGAGGCGGAAAAGGCTGCTTTCGAGCATATCGACGACCCGGTAACTCTGATCGACCTTCGTCCGGTCAGCGTCGAATCGCTGTGGCGTTCGGTGTTGGCGGCAGCCGACTGCGGTACCACCGAAGACGTGATCGTCGTTCACCCGTCGTGGTGGGCGCCGGAGCGTATCGATGTGGTTGGCGCGGCTGCGCAAGTTCTTGTCGGCCCCGTTGTGCTGCGATCTCGGTCGTGGTTGTTGGGGCACGCATCTCAAGCCAAGTCTGAGCTTGCGACGTTGGTTGTCGAAATCGCCGATGATCTCGTGGCTGTGACCGGCGGTGCTGTGGTGGCCCAGACTCGCCATCGGGACCAGCAGGCAGTAGTCGACGCGGTCGTGCGTTCCATCCTCGCGATGATGTCGGACACCATGGACCTAGTGGTGATCGATGCCCCGAGAACGGTGCCCGGCGCCCGCAGCTTGTCCGCTTTGATCGCCCGAGAACTTCGTAATTCTGGTGGCACGGTCGCCGCGCTGGAGCTCGATGACATCGGCTTGAGAAATCTTGCCGGAGAGATTGTTCCGCTTGAAAGCCGTGCAGGCGCCGCTTGCCGCGATGCCGTTTCGGGGGATGTGCGCCGTGGTTTTTGGAGGCTCGCACTGGTTCTAGCGGTGATCAGCGTCGTGGTTGGCGTGGGCACGGCGATCCGTCACGCACCACCGCGCAATCGTGACGACAGCATTCCCACAACGTATGTCGTTGAAGGCCGCGTTGGGCTCAAGGTTCCGGCTCAATGGCCAGTACGACGCGTCGTGACGGGACCCGGTTCGGCGCGGCTGCAGATCACCTCACCATCGGATCCGGAAGTCGCGTTGCACGTGACGCAGTCGCGGGTCGCTTTGTCGTCTTTGGACGCGACCGCCGAGTTTCTCAAAAGCGCGATCGACGCTGAACCTGCTGGAGTATTCGTCGACTTCAACCCAACCGGCCACATTGCAGATCGTCCGGCAGTGACCTACCGAGAGATCCGGTCTGGTCATGACATCCGCTGGACGGTGTGGGTCGACAAAGCTGTTCGGATCAGCGTCGGCTGTCAAAGCCGTCCGGGCCACGACGAGGCCGTGGACCAAGAATGTGAGGTCGCGGTCCGGTCGGCGCGGACATTGGAATGAATTTGGCGGAACCAGATCGGATCAGCGGGCGTCTTATCTGTCGTTGGCGCGGCTAGGTCCGCGGCTGTTGGCAAGAGGGGATCACGTGAGCATTCCGACAGGTGGCAACGCGCTCGGCACCGATTTCGACCTCATGCGCTCGGTCGCTGCGTCTATCGATGCCCGCAATGAGGAGATTCGAGCGACGCTGCAGTCATTCATCGGTCGTATGAGCGGCGTACCGCCATCGGTATGGGGCGGAATGGCGGCATCGCGTTTCAAGGATGTGGTGCAACGGTGGAACGCGGAGTCGATGAAACTGCATCACGCGCTGCAGAGCATCGCGGAAACCATTCGCCACAATGAAGTCGCGCTGCGCGACGCGGCCGAGAATCATGCGCTTCACATCGGCGCTGCCGTCGGGAACCTGTGAGGCCACCGTCCATGGACTCGCGGCTGTCATACAACTTCGACGAGATCGAATCCTCTGTCCGGCAAGAAATCCACACGGCGTCGGCGCGGTTCAACGCCGCGTTGCAAGAGCTGAAGGCGAGCGTTGCGCCGCTGCAGGAGCTGTGGACTCGGGAAGCTGCCACCGCCTACGGCGTCGAGCAGTTGAAGTGGCATCAAGCGGCCTCGGCTCTCAACGAGATCTTGGTCGACCTGGGCAACGCGGTGCGCGAGGGCGCCGATGATGTCGCCGCCGCTGATCACCGCGCTGCCGGCGTATGGGCCCAGCAGGGGCGGTAGTCACCCGAAGACTCTGCGCGGTCCCGTTGGTAAGGAGAGACTGGCGGGACCGCGCAGCCATATCCGAGAGCGGAATCCGCTCAACAGGTCGGGAGGGACTCCGCACGTGCTACAGAGCCCGCACGTGCCACGAAGAGAACGACCGTGGCACCGATGGGGACTCTGTGCGGTGATGTTCGCCGTCGGCGGCCGAGTAGGTAACGACGCAGGGACGTGGCGTCGGCATCGACGTCCACTGATTTCGTCAAGTTGGGCGCTCTGCATAGAGAGTGTCATCGGCGCGTTTTGACCTGCGCGGATAGCCGCAGGTAAGCTGCTCCGTTGGCGTGCGGTACGCCGGGACTCGGGTCAACGTCGGTCGCCGAGAAATCCCTTCCGTACACGCCTGACCGGCACCCGGGTCACCGGGATCCACCCGAGAGAAGAGAAGGTAAGCGCTGTGTCCACCTACGCGCCTAAGGCGGGTGACACCACGCGGACGTGGTACGTCATCGACGCCCAGGACGTGGTGCTCGGTCGCC
>NZ_DATNJW010000348.1:0-3103 GCF_035603715.1 Mycobacterium sp.
TCGGCCTTGCCGTCGACCAGTTTGGAGACGTTTGCCAGCAGCGAGTCCTTCATGCCGTCCAGCGCGCCGGCGCCGGCGCCGCTGGCGCCGCCGCTGCCCGAGCTCATGAACATACGAGCGGGCGTGCTGCCCAGCATGCCCATGTAGTACGTCGCCTGCACCGGCAGCAGCGCGGCTGTGGGGTTCGCGGCCACCGCGGTGACCACCGAAGGAAGCCAGGTCCCGAACGCGCTGCCGGTCAAACCCGGAAGCCCGGGCCCCGCGTAGCCAAAAAGGGCCGCAACGGCATTGAAAATTCCCTCGATGAGCGCGTCTGTTTCGGAGTCCGCTGGAGCTGCCGCCGCGGCCAGTGCGTTGGAGCCGCTGGTCACCAGCGGTGCGGCCGTCTGCGTCGGGAGCGCGGAGGACGCACCCGTCGAGTTCAGGTTGTAGGTGTCCATGCCCAGCGCGTCCTGGATCCACATGTCCAGGTACTCGGCTTCGTTCTGGGCGATCGCTCCGGTGTTCTGGCCGAGGAAGTTGTTGGCCACCAGCGTGGTCAACTCTGCCCGGTTGGCCGTGATCAGCGGCGGCGGCACCATCGAGGCATACGCCGTCTGGTAGGCAGCGGCAGCGGCCTTGGCCTGTGCGCCGGTCTGGGCCGCCTCGGCCGCGGTGCTCTGCAGCCAGGCGATGTACGGCTCCGCCGCCGACGCCATGTGTGCCGACGATGGACCCAGCCACGCGCCGGTGGTCAGGTTGGTGATCGCGGTCTGGTACTGGGTGGCGGTCGCCTCTAAGTCGGCAGCCAATCCATCCCACGCCGTCGCGGCCTCCAACAGTGGACCAGAGCCCGCGCCCTGGTACATCAGGGCGGAGTTGATCTCCGGAGGTATCAGCGAGAAGCTCATCCGCTTAGGACCCGATCGATCCTGCCGCGGCGTTGGCCGCCTCGGTGAGCGCGTAGGCGCCGGCGCCGGAGCGCAGTGCGGCCACCAACTGCTCGTGGACTTCGGCGGCCTGGGCGGCGATCTGCTGATACGTCGCGCCGTGCTGGCCGAACTGAACCGCCGTCATCGCCGACACGAGGTCGGAAGCGGCTGGGGCCAAACCCGTGGTCGGCGCTGCTGCCGCCGAGTTGCGCGCCGCCATCGCATCCCCGATGCCGGACAGCGTGCCGGCAGCCCCCTGCAACACATCTGGCTGTGTAGTTACGAACATGTTGGAACCTTTCCCACGACCCGGACGCCACTGACTCCAAAGAGTACTTGAAGCTGGGCGTTTTGATAGATCTCCCCTAGAGCGATTGCCACGCCTGATGGCGGGGAAATCGTAAGCTTTTTTCGCGTTCTGCGATAGACAAATCGCGAAACGTATCGGCCGAAAACGGCACCGAAACCTCTTGGCCTTCTCTCAGGTTTTCGAATGTTCACCTGTACGTCGTTAAGTTATCGCCCGGCCGAGCGCAGCGCCGCGCCCTACCCGGGCGACCTAGTCGGGGACTGTATCGTTGCCGCGTGACTGGGCGGCCACCGACGCTGTACATCTTTCCGCACGCCGGGGGATCGGCAGAGTTTTACGTTCCGTTCGCCAAAGCCTTTGCCAGCGATATCAGACGCGTCGCCGTTCGCTATCCGGGGCGCGGTGGTAATCACGATCTCGGGTCCTTTACCACAATTCCCGATCTTGCCGACAAGGTTTGCCAGATGATCAAGCCGCCCGACAATCCCGAAGAAAAGGTGGCGTTCTTCGGCCACAGCATGGGTGGGTTGCTGGCGTTCGAAGTCGCTCGCCGGTTCGAGGCGGCCGGCGGTCCGATCGCCGCGCTGTTCGTCTCGGCTGTCGCCGCGCCCGGTCGAGTCGGCTACGAGCACGTACCGGAGTCGGACCAAGGGTTGCTCGCCGCGGTGAGCGAGATGACGGGTGTCAATCCGGAGTTTCTGGAGAACGAGGAATTCGCGGCCAGCATCCTGCCGACCCTGCGCGGGCTCAAGGCGATCTCGAAATACGATTGCCCGCCCGACGAGAAGTTGTCGTGCCCGATCTCCGCGTTCCTGGGCGACGACGATGAGGTGGCCACCTATGAGAAGGTGCTGCCTTGGTCGGAGCGCACAACGTCTGAGTTCAGCCTGAAAGTTTTTCCGGGCCACCATTTCTATCTGACGGACCACATCGCCGAGCTAGTTGGCGAGATTGAGCCGAAGATCTTGTCCTCATGTAGAGGTTGACCTATCGGTTAATAAAACGATTGTTGTCAAATACCGACGCAAATCGAAAACCGGAAATCGAGATCGCATTACCTGCCGAAAGTGTTTATCCGGCTAACAAATTGGACGTCTCTACCGATAACTTGGACGGTGTGGCCAACCTGAGATCTGCGCGAGATATCGGGCGCGCGCGCCGGGGCGACTGAACAGGGTGTCTGAGGGAAAAGTGAATAACACCACACCCTGTCATCGGCGTGCCGCGGCCCAGCAAACCCCCTCTCTCAGGGAGGTTTCGAACGAGCTGCCCCGGTGAGCTGGCCAGATCGCCGTCGAGGCCGTCACCCGAGGGGGAGGTGGGCGCTGCCAGCGCCGCAAATGACATGGCCACCAAGGGAAAAGTTTCCGCAAAGCGTTCAGGGTATTCGGAGTTATGCAAATTAACCTACCGTCGGGTAAGGTAAGGCCGTCGCGACCGGAGAGTGGACGCCTCTGGGAGTGACCCACATAGCAAACCTATGGTCCCAGCAATGACGCAGGCCGGAACAGGGCTTTTGTTTGGCGCGCGTATTACATTCTTGGGTTTTTGATCCGAGATGTGCGCGGCCCCTGTTAATCTCCTGCATCACAAGCGCCCGTCTAGTTGTTGTCCGGGGCTCTAGATTTTGAGGGGTGGTGTCCCGATGGCAGTAAGCGATGCCTCGATTGCCGCAGTGCTGCGGGAGTGGGCCCGGCAGCAACCCGATGCGCCGGCCTATACCTACATCGACTACGAGATTGACCCCGCTGGCTACTCCCAGACATTCACCTGGTCCGAGCTCTACGGCCGCGTGCAGGCCTTGGCCGCTGAGGTGGCGTCCTGTGGAGCGCCGGGGGACCGTGCGGCCATCCTCGCGCCACAGGGCCTGGACTATGTCGTT
>NZ_DATNJW010000349.1:0-2013 GCF_035603715.1 Mycobacterium sp.
ATGCCCTTCAACGGCGAGACGTCGGCGTAGTCCCGCCCGACGCCGACAGTGACGTACTGCTCGTTGATCTCGCTGTCGTTGGTGGGGTCGTGGTCCCACCAGCTTCCGGTCCAGGCTTGAATCCAGGCGTGGCTCTGGCCATCGACGGTCGCCCCGATCACTGCGTCAGCGTCAGGATGGTGATAGCCCGACACGTACCGGGCAGGAATTCCCATGCTGCGCAACACCATCAGCGAGAGATGAACAAAGTCCTGGCAGACGCCTTTGCCTTCACGCAAAGCATCTGAACCTGACGTGTGGACTCCGGTGCTGCCTTTGACGTAATCCAATTCGCTGCGTACCCAGGCAGCTGCCGCGATGACGGCGTCCGCGGGCTCGTGTTCCTTGGCGATCCGCTTGCCAACGGCCGCAATGCGTTTGCTCGCCGGCGTGTAATCGGTTGGACGCAGCAATTCGTCGTACCGATCGATGACCGCCTCTTGCGCCAGATCAGACCAGGCCAGCTCCTCGGTCACCGGATCGGGCTGATCCGTCTCGACGACTGACGCCGAGGTCACGGTCAACTCGGTGTGCGGTGCGTGCAAGTCGAACGCCGTCACCGCGGTGCCCCAGTAGTCGACGTAGCGGTACGACCTTGTCGCAGGGAGGGTCTCGACGCGGTTGAGGACGACGTTCTGCCGGGAGTCCGACCGCGGTGTAAGGCGGGCTTCGTTGTACGAGGCCGTCGCCGGCGACGGGTACGCATAGCCGGTCGCATGCAGCACACGTTGACGCCACATCAGCTCTTCACCTTCTTGGCCGGCAGTGGATCGCGATGGCCCGCGTCAGACCAGGCAACCCACGGTACAGCGTGAAAGTACTGTGCCGCCAACGCTTCTCCGACGTCGTAACAGGATTTCTGCAAGCCGGCAAGTCGCATCTCCAGCGACTCGAGCAGAACGCCCGGCCGCACGAATTCAAGCTCGCTACGCGCCCGCCCCAACAAACGCTGAGCCTCGGAAACGGCGCCGACACGGCTGCCCCGGTTGTGCAGCAGTTCATCGAGGCTGTGTTCGGCCAACTTCAACGAGTAAAAGATCGACCGCGGGAAGAGGCGGTCCAGCAGGATGAACTCGACGACCCGATTGGCGTCCAGCACACCGCGATAGGTACGCAGATAGGTGTCGTGTGCGCCCGCGGAGCGAAGCACCGTCACCCACGCCGGGGACACCGCGCTGTCGCCCACTCGGGACAGCAACATGCGCACGGTCATATCCACTCGCTCGATCGCACGGCCCAGCACCATGAAGCGGTAACCGTCATCACGCGACAGCGTCGAGTCGGCAAGACCGGCGAACATCGCCGCGCGACCCTCGATGAACGACAGAAACTCGTGCGGGCCAAGGCGTTTGGCGGCACGCTCACGTTCGCCCAGTGCGTTGAAGGTGGTGTTGAGGCACTCCCAAGTCTCAGTGGACGTCACCTCGCGGGCCGACCTCGCGTTCTCCCTCGCGGCCGAGATGGCGTCGACGATAGAGGAACCGTCGCCCGGAGGGTTGTGGCTGAAAGCCACCAGGTCGGTCAACGACCACACGTCCAGCTCACTATCGGGAGCCTCAATTCCCAGGACCTGCAACAGCACTCGCGAAATGTGATCGGGGTCGACGCTGGAATCTTCCAGCAGCTGGTGCACGGTGACGTCGAGGATGCGTGCGGTGTCATCGGCGCGCTCGACGTAGCGACCGATCCAGTACAGCGCTTCGGCATTGCGGGCGAGCATCAGCGAATCTCCGCCTGCTGTTGTTGTTGTTGTTGCTGCTGCTCCGGCTGTTGTTCCAGGTCCGGTTGCGACTTCGGCTGTCTTTGCTGCTGGAATTGCTTCTGCGACTGTTTCGGCTTTTCACCGTCCGAATCGCCGTTGGTCGCCGCTTTGGGCAGCTTCTTCACAACCTCGGCAGCACCGAGCTCACGATCGGCCCCCGACGTGCGCGACGCCAGCACCCAGGTGTCCTTGGACCCCCCGCCCTGGCTGGA
>NZ_DATNJW010000350.1:0-7431 GCF_035603715.1 Mycobacterium sp.
CAGAGAAAATCTGACCAAAGCAAGACACCAAAAACTGGCATCAAAAAACCACGTCCCAACACGGGGCGCTGAAACGCGGCCAAAAAAACAACAACAAAAACAAAACCACCAAACACACTATTGAGTTCTCAAACAACACCCCAACCGGCCGCGCAACAAGACCCGCGGCTCTTGGCCGCTCACTCGCTGTACGGACGACGAAAGCACACCACCGAAGTGGAACTTCCCTCTTGGACATCGCCGCGCTCGACGGACTGACCGTGTCGCGGCGACGCGATTAAGTTACGCGACCGGAAACTCGCAGTCAAACAAGCTGCTAGACGGCGTGTTTCGGGCTGCGCCAAGGTCAGCCGAGGCGCTCGACTCCGGCGATGTTTCGCTTGCCGCGGCGTAGCACCAGCCACCGTCCATGCAGGAAGTCGGTGGGTTGCGGCGCCCAGGTCTCGTCGTCGATTTTGGTGTTGTTGACGTACGCCCCGCCCTCGGCGATGGTGCGCCGCGCGGCCCCTTTGCTTGGTGCCAGGCCGCTGGCGACGAGCAGGTCGACGATTCCGTCCGGTGTTCCCGCTGTCAGCTCGGCGATCGACGTCTCCCGCAGAGCGGCCCGCAACGTGGCGTCGTCCAGGCGGGCCAGTTCCCCACGCCCGAACAATGCCGCGCTCGCGTGTTCGACGGCTTCGGTGGCGTGCTCGCCGTGCACGAGGGTCGTGAGTTCGCGCGCCAATCGGCGTTGTGCCTCGCGCTGCTGCGGTCGCTCTGCGGTAACCGCCTCCAGTTCGGCCACCTCGTCGGCCGACAGGAAGGTGAACCAGCGCAGGTACCGGATGACGTCGGCGTCGGCGGTGTTGACGAAGTACTGGTACCAGGCATACGGCGTCGTCATCTCGGGGTCCAGCCACAGGTTGCCCCCGCCAGTGGACTTTCCGAACTTCGTCCCGTCCGCGGATGTCACCAACGGAACCGTGAGGGCATGCACCGCGGCGGCCGACTTCTGCCGCACCAACCGGACGCCGGCGATGATGTTGCCCCACTGATCGGATCCGCTGATTTGAAGCACGCACCGATGGCGTCGATGCAGTTCGACGTAGTCGTTGGCCTGCAACAGCATGTAGCTGAACTCGGTGTAGGAGATCCCCTCACCTTCCAGCCGTCGCCGAATGGTGTCTCGATCCAGCATCACGTTGACCGAGAAGTGTTTACCGACATCGCGCAGCAAGTCGATCGCCGACATTGCGCTGGTCCACTCGAGGTTGTTCTCGACAATGGCGCCCGTCGGTGAGCTGTCGAAGTCGACGAATCGCTCGAGCTGTCCGCGAATTCGCCCGGTCCATTCCTGGACGGTCTCGTCGGTGTTGAGCACCCGCTCGCCGGTCTCGCGCGGATCACCGATCAACCCGGTGGCGCCGCCGGCAAGAACGATCGGCCGGTGGCCGGACTGTTGAAAACGGCGCAGCGTCAACAGCGGCACCAGGTGACCGGCATGCAGACTCGGCGCGGTGGGATCAAACCCCGCATACAGGGTGATCGGACCGTCGGCGGCATCCTTGGTCAGCGCGTCAAGGTCGGTGGACTGTGCGATCAGTCCACGCCAGTTCAGTTCCTCGACGATTTCAGCGCCCACAGTGATAGATCTTCGCGCATCTCTGAGACGCGCCCGCGACGGGCGACCGGGACGGCGCGTCGAATCAGTCGCTGGCGCCCGGTGCCGGCGCTCGTGGACTGCGCCGGTAGGCGGAGACCGCCGCCTGGCCGGGCAACCACAGCCGCCACGGCCGGTCGGCGGCCTGGCTGACACCGACCCGAGGTCCCGAACTGGCTTCGGACGCATCGTTGAGCGTCAATCGTATTGGACTGTCGCTATCAAATAGGTCAATTCCGTTGTCGGCCATCGCGATCCCGGTCGCCGAGCACAGATTCCCCGGTCCCCGCGCCAGCGCGCGTGTGCGGATCGCCGCTCCACGCCTGGACTGTGCGATGTCGAACCCGGTTTCGACGACTGCGGCCCTGAGCAGGACGGCGGCCGCGATTCCGTCGGGCCCGCAGACCACGTTCGCGCAGACGTGGATGCCATGACTGAGATAGGTGTAGAGCCGGCCGGAGGGGCCGAACATCACCGTGTTGCGGGCAGTCACACCGCGGTATGAGTGCGCCGCGGCGTCCGGCCATGGGCCATCGGGTCCCCCGCCATATGCCTCGACCTCGACGATTGTCGCGGTAACGCCACGACCGGTGAGGGTTGCGCCGAGTAGTCGATGCGCGGCTTCGACCGGGTCGACCGCAAGTTGGTCAGCGCCCACCGGACAGATTCTGCACGGGACTCTTGACAGCCGACCAGCAGGGGTGAATATTCATCATATGATGACTTCATCAAACGATGAATTAAGGTCGACGGGTGACGAAGCAGCGATCGACATCAGCCACTTGCGGGTGATTCGCGGCAAACGGCCTGCGCTGCACGACTTCTCGGTGCGGGTGGCCCGCGGCAGTATCACCGGTCTGCTCGGACCGTCGGGCTGCGGAAAGACCACACTGATCCGATGCATTGTCGGCACCCAGATCATCGCGTCGGGCACCGTGCGGGTGCTCGGTTTGCCTGCCGGGTCCGCGCCGTTGCGGCACCGGATCGGCTACCTGCCGCAGGACCCCACGATCTACGACGACTTGCGGATCGTCGACAACGTTCGATACTTCGCAGCGCTCTACGGCTTTGACGGCCACGCCGCCGACTCCGCCATCGAGCGGGTGGGTCTCAGCGATCACAGCACCGCCTACTGCGGCAACTTATCCGGTGGTCAGCGCACCCGGGTGTCGCTGGCGTGTGCGTTGGTCTGCCAACCCGAGCTACTGGTCCTCGACGAGCCAACCGTGGGTTTGGACCCGGTGTTGCGTGCGGATCTGTGGGAGCAGTTCACCGACCTGGCGCGCGGCGGGACCACCCTGCTGGTTTCGAGCCATGTGATGGACGAAGCCGACCACTGCGGTGACCTGTTGCTGATGCGAGATGGCCACCTGGTCGCACAGACCACCCCGGACCAACTACGAGAGGACACCGGATGCACGTCACTGGAGGACGCGTTTCTGTCCATCATCAGGCGCAGCACGAAGCGCCGAGCGGGTTAGGACGGCGCGGGAACCTGAAACCATATAGCGCGACCACGCTGCGGATCCTGCGTCAGCTGGCCGCCGATCACCGCAGCATCGCGATGATCCTGGCGGTGCCGGTGCTGGTGATCACGCTGATGTACTTCATGTTTCAGAATGCCCCGCACCGGCCGGGGGCCCCGACGCCGTTCAACAACGCGTGCCTGATCCTGCTGGGCCTCTTCCCGCTTTTCGTGATGTTCATCATCACGGCCATCACCATGCAGCGGGAACGGGCTTCGGGAACGCTGGAGCGCATACTGACCACTCCCTTGCGCCGGCTCGACCTGTTGATCGCCTACGGAACAGCCTTTTCGATCGCCGCCGCGGTGCAAGCCACCGTGGCGTGCGCCGTGGCGTTTTGGCTTCTCGGCTTCGACACGGCCGGCAGTCCGTTCTGGGTGTTCGTGATCGCGATTGCCAACGCGGTGCTCGGCGTCGGCCTTGGATTGTTGTGTAGTGCGTTCGCGCGCACAGAGTTTCAGGCAGTGCAGTTCATTCCGCTGGTGATGGTGCCGCAATTGCTGCTGGCCGGCATCATCGTGCCGCGCGCACTGATGCCGACCTGGCTGGAGTGGATCAGCAATGCGATGCCGGCCAGTTACGCGCTGGAGGCGCTGCAACAAGTTGGCGCACATAGCGATCTGACCGGCGTCGCGGTCCGCGACATCGCGGTCGTGCTGGGCTTTGCGCTCGCCGCGCTGTGCCTGGCCGCCGCGACCCTTCGGCGCGAGACACCCTGACGTGACTGCCACCAGTGCCGGACGCCGGCGTCCGGGCCGGCCCGCGGGCAGCTCGAACACCCGCGAGAAAATTCTGGCCTGCGCCCGGGACCTGTTTGCCCGCAATGGCATTAAAAACACATCGATACGGGCGGTGGCCGCTGCCGCCGGCGTGGATTCGGCGTTGGTGCATCACTACTTCGGCACGAAGGAGCAACTGTTCGCCGCGGCGGTTCACATCCCGATCAATCCGATGGACGTCATCGGCCCTTTGCGCGAGGTGCCCATTGGAGAACTTGGTCACCGATTAGCGTCGACGTTGTTGACGCTGTGGGACTCCGAGGTCGGCGCGAGTTTCATTGCCACACTGCGATCGATCCTGGCGGGCTCGGAGGTCAACCTGTTCCGCACTTTCATCCAGGACGTGATCGCGGTCGAAGTCGGCTCCCGCGTCGACGATCCGCCGGGCAGCGGCATCATCCGTATTCAGTTCGTCGCCTCGCAACTGGTGGGCGTCGTCATGGCGCGCTACATCCTGGAGCTGGAGCCCTTCAAATCGCTACCCGCACAACAGGTCGCCGACACCATCGCGCCGAACCTGCAGCGCTACCTCACTGGGGATTTACCGGAGTTGCCTTCGCGATGAGGCGCGCGTGCTCGTCGTCGCCGACCTCGACCGCCTCGTCGACCAGCAACACCGGGATGTTGTCCTCGATGCGATAGGCGCGGCGCAGCCGCGGGTTGTACAGCAGCTGATCGTTGGCATCGTCGACGAGCACCAGCGGGCCCCGGTCGGCCGGGCACACCAGGATGCTCAGCAACTCCTCGTCAATCACATTCTCTCCCAAGCTCATTGCGCACCGGACAACTCCGCTCGCGCGGGACCGGTCAGGCGCCGGAACTGATTCGCCGCGGCGTCGAAAAACCACGCGTGCCGCCCCGCTTTGGGAATGCCGCCGGCCCGCAGTGCGCTGACCGTTGGGCGGTACGACGCGCTGAGCTTCAGCTCCGGCACCACGTGCACGATGTCGGGTCCCAATCCAAACGGCATGGCGGCAACGGCTTCGGTGAGATCGGCGGCGGTGATCGTCGCTCCTGGTCGCGTCGTCAGCGCGGTCACCGCGACCTGGTGACCGTGCCTCGACACCCCGTACGTCACGGCGAGATCGACCGCGGGCAGCAGCCCGAGTGCATCGGTGATCGGATCGCAGTAAACGACGCCGCGCTCGGTGGGCACCGTCGAGCCGCGCCTGCCGACCAACCAGAAGTCGCCGTCGGCGTCTCGGCGGAACAGGTACTCGGTGGAAATCCAGGTATCGGCGGGCCCGAAGACGCCGCGCTTGATCGACGCAGTCGGATCGATCGGCCCGCGGGGCTCGGCGAGCAATACACCGACTTCATTGGTGTCCGGGATGCGGACCAGTCCGCGGTCGTTCTCCAGGATCAGGTCATGCTCGGCGTCGTAGGCGCCCAGTTCAACCCGTCCCGCTCCCGGCAGCGGCCGGCCCTTGCTGCCGATCTTGGCGCCGGAGACGTTGGCCAGCACCGCATGCCCGTCGGTCGTCGCGAAGAACTCGACGACGTGCGCGGGCGCGAACACGTCGGTGATGCGCTGCCACAGACCGGTCGGCATACCCGAGCCGATGAACAACCGCACCGGATGGTTGCCGTGCAAGGCAAATCCCGGGTCGTCGATGACGTCGCGCAACATCGCCCAGGTATAGGAGACGACGGTGACGCCGTATTGGTGAAGCTCGGCCGCGAATTGCTCGGGCCGCAGCCCGCGAGACAACGCAATCCGGGTACCGCCGACGACCGCTCCGCCGAGGCTGACCAGCAACGCGGACTCGTGGTGTAGGGGGGTGAGGCAGTACACGGTGTCGGTGCGTCCCAGGGCGGCGGTCGAGGCGGTGCCAAAGGCCGACAACGCCCAGCGGTAGTTGGTGATCTGCTTGGCGACGAGTTGGCCGCTTGCGGTGCTGAAGCCGATGAACGCGAGATCGCGCGCGTAGCCCGGGTTAGGCCGGTACCAAGCCGGTAACTCGACGGCGTCGGGATCGATCTGCTCCATGTCGATGACGTTGGCGTCATCACGCAGGTTTAGATCGCGCGACTCACCACCACCGAGGACCAGGATCTGCTCGGGTAATTGCCGCGCGGTCTCGAGATTGGTGGGGTCGGTGATGATTTCGCTCACTCCGCCGAGCCGCACCGAAGCAGCCAGATCGATATCGGGCTTCAACAGGACCGCGACGGCACCCAACCGTGACAGCGCGGCGATGGCCACGAGCGCGCTCGGCCGGGTCTCCATGAGCACCCCGACGTGCTCGCCTTGGCGGACTCCGACTGCGATCAGGCCGCGCACGACGTTGTCGATACGCCGGTTCACCGCCTCGTAGGTGTGCACGCGGCCGTCGAAGAGCAGAAACTCGCCGTTGGGAGCATCGTGCGCCTGCTCGCCGATGATCCGGCCCAACGAGATCCGGGTGTGGTCGTTGATCTGGCCCAGGCGAACCAATCGGGGCAGCGTGCGAACGGTTTCGACGGCCAAGGTGCGCACCGATTTATTCGCCGCGAAGACGGCGTCGGCCGCTCCGCGCGCGAAGGTCAATGCCACCTCGGAGGCCTCGCCCAGGCCGTGCAGCACCCGGGAGCTGAGTGCGACACCGCGATCGGATGGCTCCTCCGGCTGATCGGCCATTGGGAAGATGTCCGTGGGCTTGTCACCGTTTCCGGAGATCCACAGCACCCAATCGGCGACGGTCGGCCAAGACTCGTGTGCCGCTTTGGATCCGACGACCAAGCCGAAATGGCCGGTCCGGATCAGGTATTCGTAGACCTCGGCGTTGGGCGCGGCACGGCGGATACCCCGCACCGCGGCCGGCTGACCGATGTCGTCAACCTCGCCCACGAAAGCCAAGATGGGGCAAGTGATATCGGTCAGCGTGACGAGTTGGCCGTTGATGGCGAAACCGCCGGTCATCATCCGGTTGTGCGCGACGAACTGCTTGAGCAGCTCGGAGATCGCGGGTCCGGACCAGGCGATCCAACCTTCCGACTCCAGGAATCTACGCTGGGCTTCCCTGGGCAGCAGCGCCTCACGGTCATGGAGCTGCCGAACGAAATCAATCCGCGCCTTCGCGGTCTTGAGCGGGTCGAGCATCTGAAAGCCGGTGCGCGCCAACCAACCTGGAATGTCCAACCGATTGAAGACGTGGTCCGCCATGAACGTGGCAACGCCCGGAGCAATGTTCGGTGGAAGCCCCATCGGCAGCGCTGCCAGTGTGTCAACTGGTGAGCCGAACGTCACGATGCTGGCGATACTCTTCGAGCGCCGGTAGGCCGCCGCCTGATAGCAGAACATCCCACCCTGCGAATAGCCGATCAGGTGTACGTCGCGCCCGGTGATGTCGGCCATGGCGTCGAGGGCTTCGCTCAGCGCGACGATGTGGTCGGCCAGATTCCGGCGCATCCCGCCTTCGATCTGATCGGGCGAGCCGAAGTCAATCACCCAGGGATCCAGCCCGGCGGCATGCAGAATGCCGACCGCCCCCTCATCGCGGGTGAC
>NZ_DATNJW010000351.1:0-4805 GCF_035603715.1 Mycobacterium sp.
CGGTGGGAGACGATCAAGAAGTGGGCGGTGCTCGACCACGACCTCTCCGTCGACGGTGGCCAATTGACCCCGTCGCTCAAGGTCAAGCGCGGCGTTGTCGCTGAGCAGAACAAGGAGACCTTGGATGGCTTCTACTCCTGAGCCGGTCGCGGAGCTCCCCGATGCCGCTAACGCGGCGCTACCGGGACCCCTGCTCCGCACGCTCGAGTGGCGCACCGGCCTGGAGTACGTTTCGGCTCGGCTGGCGATGCGCCGTATCGCGGGCTGGCCGCACGGCGACGGGCATCCCGTTCTCGTGTTGCCGGGGTTCCTGGCCGGCCCGGGATCGACCGAACTGCTGCGTAACGTGTTGCGCCAGTTGGACTACCGGGTCTACGACTGGGGGCTGGGCACCAACATGGGTTATCGCGCCAGCATGAAGGAAACGCTGCCGGCGCGCCTGCACCACATCCGGGACCGGACCGACGGTCGCCGGGTGAGTCTCATCGGCTGGAGCGCCGGCGGTATCTACGCCCGCGAATTGGCCCGCGCGCTGCCCGACGATGTCCGGTCGGTGATCACCCTGGGGTCACCGTTTCGGGGCAATCACCAAGCCACCACCGCGTGGCGGGTATGGCGGATGGTGAATCGCGGCGCCGACGCCACCGAAGCCGTCTCCGAACGGGCCCTGAACCGGCGAGCCCAACCATTGTCGGTGCCGACGACCTGCATCTACAGCAAATCGGACGGCATCGTGGCCTGGCAGTGCTGCACCAGCGTGCCTGCCCCTCAGACGGAGAACATCGAAGTACGTAGCAGCCATTTGGGATACGGGCATAACCTACAGACGCTGTCGGTGATCGCCGACCGGCTGGCTCAACCCGAAGGCGGCTGGCAGCCGTATCGGCGGTAGTTACAACATAGACGTCGGGATTTCGTGGATGCCGATTGTGCAGCTTGTGCAGGTGGAAATGGCGAATTCACGTATTCGAGCTGCACAGTCGACACGCTCGCGCACCAAGTGACACACCCGCGCGAGGTGTCAGGCTGGCCAATGCCGCCGCTACAGACGGTGAACGGGATACGAAAACCGCTCCCGGTAAAGCGGATTGGCGGGTGGCTGATTGCCCGGCCGATCCGGGCTGCGACATGATCGGGGGATGGCCGACATCGATTTTTCGCTGCTGGACGTGCCACGGTTAGCGCCCATGGATGACCCGGAGGCGTATCTGCGCACCGCGATCGCCTGGCACTTCGGTGAGGAAACCGGCAGCGCGTTCTGGTTGCGGACGGCCCGTACGCTGGACTTCAACCCGGTGACCGACGTCAACACCTTCACCGATCTACGACTGTTTCCCAATCTTTTGAGTGAATTGCGAACCGAGGCCGTCGAAGACCTGATTCCGCGCGGTTACGGATCACCGCCGCCGGTGCCGCAGATCTTCGAATCCGGTGGTACCACTGGCGCACCGAAACGAACTGTCCAGCTGCCGGATTGGGTAGCCCAGGTCGTCGAATGGCAGACCGAGGATTTCGCCGGCGGCGGCTTTCTGCGCGGCCGCGGCTTCCTGTGCATGATGCCCAGCGGGCCGCACGGCGTCGGCTACTTCTCCCGTCTGGTCTCCGAGCGGCTCGGCTCGACCTTTCACGCCATCGACCTCGACCCACGCTGGGTCAAGAAGATCACTGCCCGCAACGCCGCCTCGGAGGTGGCCGCCTACGTCGACCATCTCGTCGAGCAGGCGGTCCACGTCCTGCAGACCCAGCACGTCGCGAACCTGCACACCACTCCGCCGTTGCTCGAGGCGATGGCCCGCAATGACGACGTGGTCAACCTGATCAACGAGAGGATCGGCTTCATGCTGCTCAGCGGTGCGCACGTGGACGTCGACACGTTGGATCTGCTGAGCGGGATCTTCCCGAAGACGACCATCACAATGGCGTTCGGCAGCACGATGATTCTTTCCCAGGCGATCACCCGCCGCCACGACGACGACCCGTTCGTGTTCCACCCGCGCAGCCCGTACGCAACCTTCTGGGTAGTCGATCCCGATAGCGGCGACGAAGTGCCGTACGGCCACCGCGGGCAGGTGGTGATGAATCACATCAGCAAGGGCATGTTCCTCCCGAACAATCTGGAACGCGACAGTGCCATCCGGATGCCGGGACTCCCGGGCCAGGTGGGCGATTCGGTCAGCGAGGTGCGCCCCGTCGCCTCCTTCGAGGGTGAACCCGTCATCGAAGGCGTCTACTGAGATGGTCTCCGATGCAACGGATCTGATCGCCATCGATGCACTCGGCCCCGACGGCGCCTACCGGACCCGCAACCGCGAGCCGGTCATGACCACCGATGGCGTCGCCGTCGCCGAACTCAGCATCGCGCCAACGCTGTACGTCTCGCGCGCCATCGGCGCTCAACGCGGTCTGCGGCCGCTGCCGGCGCGCGAGCGGGAAGCCGCGTTGGCCAAGGCCGCCGATGCTTTTTCCAACGGGGTGATCGCTGGGCTGGATTTCGACGCCTACACCGTTGCGGCCAGCCGTATTTCGGGGGTGCCCATCTCGGTGACCCGGGCCGGCGCCCGCAGCGTTGCCGACGGTGTCGCCTCGGCTTTCGGCGCGTCGCAAGCGGCTCGGCCGACCGGCGCGACGCTGGACTGGCGCGATGAGCCCACCCGACACGGCGGTGCGGTGTGGGCCCGGCGGGGCGAAACCTTCGCGGTGCTTGCCTCCGGCAACGGCCCCGGCGTGCACGGCCTGTGGCCGCAAGCGCTCGCACTGGGTTACCGGGTAGCGGTCCGCCCGTCTCGCCGTGAGCCGCTCACCGCACACCGGCTCATCCACGCGTTGGGGCAGGCCGGATTTCGGCCGCACGACGCCGTGTATCTGCCCACCGATCATCGCGGCGCCGACGAGATGATCCGGTCGGCCGATCTTGCGATGGTCTACGGCGGCCAAGACGTCGTCGACAAATACGCCGACGACCCGACGGTGTTCGTCAACGGCCCGGGACGGGCCAAGATCCTGATCACCGACGACCACGACTGGCGCGACTACCTCGACGTGATCACCGATTCGATCGCCAATCTCGGCGGCGTGGCATGCGTCAACACCACCGCCGTGCTCTTCGAGGGCGATCCCGCTCCGTTGGCCGAGGCCATCGCCGAACGATTGTCGACGATCGCAGTGCTCCCGACCGACGACGAGCGGGCCATTCTGCCCACGCAGAACATCGACGCGGCAACGGCTTTGGCGAGTCACCTGGCAACCGTGGCCGTCGGCACCACGCCGCTGCTGGGGGCCGACCAGGTGGTCGCGACACTCAGCGACAGCTACGCGGCGCTACGCCCGGCCGTACACCTGCTGGCCAAACCCGATGTCGCCACACTGAACGTGGAATTGCCGTTCCCCTGCGTCTGGGTTTCGCCCTGGTCGCGGGCCGACGGGCTGGACCCGCTGCGGCATTCGCTGGTGATCAGCGCGATCACCGACGACGAAGACCTGATCGACGATCTGCTCGCCGAACCGACCATCGCCAACGTGTACGGCGGCCGGCATCCCACCCACCACACCGCCGCCGACATTCCGCACGACGGTTTCCTCGCCGACTTCCTCATGCGCAACAAAGGTTTCATCCGCGACTGAGGTTGTCGGCCTTGAGCTTTGGCCGCTATGACGGGCCACGGCCGTAGCGTTGGTAGAACCTTTCCACCCGGCCGGCCGTATCGAGCGTTCGCCGCGACCCCGTCCAGAACGGATGCGAGTCGCTGGATACTTCGACCACCACCAAGGGGTAGGTCTGCACACCGGTCGATGTTTCCCACTCGATGGTGCGTGAGCTCGTGATCGTCGAGCGGGTCAGAAACTGCGCGCCGGTGTTGGCGTCTTGGAACACCACCGGCCGGTAGTCGGGATGGATGCCAGGTTTCATGACGTTTCTCCGTTGTTGTTGCGGTGCGCCGAGAATTCGCCTGCCATATCGGGTGTTTCGTGGCAGGGGTCCTGGTGCCAGTCGCCGAACGGGTCGTGGTAGTGGCCCCAGGACTGCGGGTTGGCCATCTCGTCGTCGGTGAGCAGCGCGCCGTTGAGCGCATCGGCGATCGCGACCGGGTCGGCGCCGCACGCCAGAATCGTCATCGAGGTGTGCCGGTCGCCGAATCGGTGCTCCCACATCAGGTCTGCGAAGGCCCGACGCTCGGCGTCGACGTAGGCCACCTCCGATGACGTCATGGCCGCCAACCACTTTCCGGCCGAGGCAACCCGCAGACCGCCGCCGGCCGATTCGAGCCACATGACCTGGTCGCCGCGGTTGGCCAGCCACAGCCGACCGCGAGTGCGGATTACCCCGTCGAGCAGCACATCGACCGCGGCATGCAGCCGCATGGGGTGAAATGGCCGTCGCGCGCTGAATTCGAGAATCCTGATCGCTCCGTCGACAGCCAACGGCGGCAGTCCGGCCAACAGCGGGGCATGCGGCTGATCGCTGCGGCCGCGGCGGGAGTGATCGTCGAGGTGCGCCAGCGCCATCTCGACGCGGTCAACACCCACGGTGATCCGCGCGCGGGGTGCCAGCCGGCGCAACACCGCCAGCGTCGCCGGATCCGGGTGGTTGAGCACCAGGAGGTCGGCGAACTCGGCCTGGCAGACCACCACCTGAGCGACCGTGCGCCCGTCGGACAGCTCGTCACCGCCCAGGGCCTGGCCGAGCCAGTCGAGCGTCTGTACGCAACCCACCACCCCCGCGATCACCACGTCGCGGGCGGCGGGCCCGTCGAAATATCCGGGACCGACGCGCACGTGCGTGTGGTTGATCGCCCAGCAGATCGGCT